>JBAPTI010000054.1:0-5511 GCA_049282095.1 Chthoniobacterales bacterium | reverse complement strand
ACAACATCGTCAGCCACTCGACGAACACCCCCTGGTATAATGGCCCCACGCTGCTCGGACATCTGGAGACCGTTCACATCGCCAGCGACTGGAACCTCTCCAATTTCCGGATGCCGGTCCAGTGGGTTAACCGCCCCAACAACCCCACCGATCACGCGCTCCACGACTTCCGCGGTCTCAGCGGACAGATCTCCGGCGGCATCGTGAAGGTGGGGCAGAAGGTGACTGTCCTGCCGAGCGGCTTCAGCTCTACGGTGAAGCAGATCTGGACCCTCGACGGTCCGCTCGAGGAGGCCTTCAGCCCGCAGTCGGTGACATTGGTCCTGGAGCACGATCTCGACATCAGCCGCGGCGACGTGATCGTCGATTCGGAGGATCTTCCGGGAGCCTCCTCGGAACTTCATGCCAAGATCTGCTGGATGAATCCCCGCCCCCTCACCCCAGGCAAGCAGTATCTCCTCAAGCATACCACGCAGACCGTGAAGGCGGCCGTGACCTCCATCGACCACCGGATCAATATCTCCACCCTCGACAAGGAGGATGGCATCGCCGAACTCGCCATGAACGACCTCGGCGAGATCCGCCTCAGGACAGCCAAGCCGCTCATCTACGATGGATACGCGAGCAACCGCCTCACTGGATCCTTCATTCTGATCGAACCCGGAACCAACGCCACGGTGGCCGCGGGAATGCTACTTCCCCCGACCGAGACGGCCCGTCCCGAGTACAAGGACTTCGCGATCTGATTCTTGCACTCAAGGTCTCGTGCGGTGACACTCACGGGGTATTTCTGAAAAACCCTCCCCCGTTTTCCACGATGTTCCTTCGCGACCTGCCAACCGGTTCCCGAAGGCTTCCATTGTGTTTGGTTGCGGCCTTCTCGCTGTTCCATGCCGGAATCGCAGGTGCACAGCAGACCTCCGATAACACCTCGCACAAAAACTTCTTCTCCGATTGGTTGGGCCAAAGCTACGGGGCTTCCTACAAATGGTTCGGCCTTGAGGCCCCCATGAAGACCTACGGCTTCAGCGTCAAGGGGGACATGAAGGAGGCATATTTCGGACAGGTCTCGGGAGGACTTCCCAACCAACCTCTCAGCAACTGGTGCTTTGACATGAAGCTCAAGGGAACCCTCGAGCTGGAAAAACTTTTCCCGGTGTTCAGCGGCTGGAGCATCTCCTCCTACTGGCGCTACCGCACAGGTGGCAACCCGCGCTGGGCGGCGGGAACCCCGAACTTCATCGCCCCCAGCAACATGCCCAACGGGGCCGAACTCTGGAACCTCTCCCAGATGCTGGAATACAGCTCCAAGAAAAAGGAATTATACTTCAACATCGGATGGGAAAATCCCTACGAGCAGTTCCTGCAGCAACCGCTCTCGAAGATCTTCGAGAATCAGGCCATCAGCACCAGCAAGGGCATCGGCGCCAATGCGGGTCCCGGTATTGTGGTCACGAACCCCTCCAGGACCTCCTCCTATGCCTATCGAACCAGCCCGGTCCCCTGGGGAAACACCTTCGGAGCCTGGGGAACAACCCTCCGGATCAAGCCACGCAAGAACTGCTATATCCAGAGCGGCCTCTATTGGGCGAACTCGAACATGGGCGGCCCCAATCCGACCCAGTTCCTTCCCAACAATGTCTATCCCTACAACTCGACCCCGAGCAGCTATCTCGGAAAGTTCCGATCCTCCGGACAGGTGGTTCCCGTCGTGAATGGAAAAGGCCAGCAAACCTCCCGAACCCAAAACCTTGGCTGGGTTCCCGGCATTGCCAACAACCATGGCTTCGGCGGCATGGGAGGTTCCACGCCCTTCAATCCGCAGACCCAGAACATCGGCGTTCCCGGCGCCGACGTGGGCAACGGCGGCAACTACTCTCAGAACGGTCTCTTCAACGTGAACGAAATCGGCTGCAGCACGAAACTCGGCAAGGATGGACTGGAGGGGAAGTATGCCTTCGGCAGCTATGTCTGGGGGAATAACAATTCCCAATTCACTCCGGTGGCCTTTACCACGGATGGATACGGGGCGAAAAAACCGGTTTCCACCCAGGTCAGTCCGGTGATCTGGGGCCTCTACTTTCAGGCCGACCAGCAACTCTATGCCGAGAAGGGAAAGAACTATCAGACGGACCAGGTCTCCATGCATGGCAAGGTCTCCAAGCAGGGACTCTATTCGTTCAACGAGTTCACCTACACACCGCCGAACGGATGCCAGGTCCCCTACTACTTCCAGACAGGACTGGTCTACAAGGGACTCATTCCCACCCGGGACAACGACATGATCGGCGTATGCCTCGGATGCGCCATCTACAGCGACCAGTATAACCAGTGGATCGACTCCCAGAATCAGGCCCTGCAGAACAACTATGGCAGCACCTACAATGCGACGGTTCCGAACGGGCCGACGCAGTATTACCCGATCAATCCAAACACCGGGGCACCGAACAGCAGACTACAGGACGCCTACGCCTACCAACCACACTTCTCCAGCACCCAGATCATCGAGGCCTGCTACGACATCCAGCTCACCAAGTGGGCGAACTTCAAGCCCTTCGTGGAATACATCATCAACCCTGCCGGGAACGGCACGGTGCCCAACGTCGTGATCCTCGGAGCCAGCAGCAAGTGGTTTTTTTAAACCCGAACTCCGACAATGAAAGGGATGAAACCTGCGATGGAATGAGCAGGTTAGAGTGCCGAAAACAGCCCAAGTGCAGCGAGTGGGGAGTCTCATGGAAATGAGCGAGGGTTTGTCCATGAGGTGAACCGCAGAGCGTCTCGGCGGGGTGATCTTTCATCTGCTTTGATGATTCCGGGAGAGGAAATGATCAATGGAGAACTTGCCTGCCCCGGCTATCAGGAGAAAAAGCAGGCCTAGAATCATGCAGAGATCGGTGCGCGCCTCGTGGATGAGGCTCAAAAAGCCATAACGTGGGAGGGGTTGCAGAGGGAAGCCAAGGAACCCGTGTCCGACAAGGATCGGTGCCTTGGTGGAAACGATCGCAACGAACATAGTCGCCAGCATTGGAACTGTCGCCAAACGGGTGAAGAGCCCCAGAAGAATAAGAATCCCGCAAAGGCACTCCATGCATCCCACAAAAGGCCCCATGACTTCAGGAGAGGGAATGCCGATTTTCAAAAACCTTCCGGCACCAAGCTGATCCGGATAAAGAAACTTTTGGATGCCTTCGGAAAGGAAGATCCCACCTACCATTAGACGGATGAGGATTGTTGCTTGGGGAGCGGTCGAGGCAATGAAGCGTTTCATGGATCGAGTCTCATCAGACCCTCAAGACAAGGGAAGTGTTTCTTTTTTGTTTGACGATCTTTTTGGTCGTGATAAAAAGCGAAATGCATTCATCAAATCCCAAACGCCCGAACCACATGGGAAGAGCCCTGCTTTCAGCGCTCAGCCTGAGCATCCTGGCCGCTTCCGTTGAATCCGCAACGACTCGGGATCACGGCCCGAATGTGAAATATGGGGGTTTTCTTTGTCGTCTCCTCAACACCTTTGCTTCACCCGCTTGAGCAGGAATCATCGAAAGGAAAAGATTCCTCCGAGTTGTCCGGGAAACAAATCTCCCACTGAAACATCATGATCCTTTTTTTGGAACTTTGGACGATTAATATGGTCGTTTTATGGCTCATGAGAACTCATCGATAATCCGATCCCTTCCACGACCCCGCTTTATCGCGGTCAGTATCTGACACCACCCAATCCCATAACCCTAAACCTTTGGAAACCATACCCATCAACACCATGAGCAACAAGAACACCCTGAGTCTCGGTCCCATCGCGGCCCGCCAACTCTCCACCGCCACCGTCACCATCCCCCAATGGGACTACATCACGCCCCGCTGGCTCCTGAGCCTCATTCCCTACGTCAATGTGGACGGAGGCGCCTACCGGATCAACCGCGTCATTGACAAGAAAGGCAAGGGCGGCGGCCTTCTTCCCGAACTCGCGACGGTCGGCGGCGGCGAGAACGAGCTTCCCACCACCTATGTCGACTATGAGGAGGATCCCCAGGAGATCGAGTTGAGCGCGATCACCACGGTTCTCCACACCCATACGCGCATCACCGACCTCTACAGCAACAAAATCGACCAACTCCGCGAGCAGGTTCGCCTGACCGTCGAGGCCGTGAAGGAAAGGGAAGAACACGAAATCATCAACAACGCCGATTTCGGACTCCTCAACAAGGTCGGCAAGGACTACCGGATCAAGACCCGCAAGGGCGCGCCGACGCCGGATGACCTCGATGAGCTACTGGGTCTGATCTGGAAGAAGCCTGCCTTTTTCCTCGCTCACCCCAAGGCGATCACCGCCTTCGGTCGCGAGGCCACCCGCCGTGGTGTTCCTCCCGTGGTTGTCCATCTCTTCGGGTCGCCTTTCATCACCTGGCGCGGCATCCCCCTCATCCCCTCGAACAAGCTCCCGATCGCCAAGGACGGCACCACCCGGATCCTTCTCCTCCGGGTCGGCGAGGACAAGCGCGGCGTGGTCGGCCTCCAGAAGGTCGGCGTGGCCGGGGAAGTCGAACCCGGTCTCTCGGTCCGCTACAGCGGCACCAGCGACAACTCGATTGCCTCCCATCTGGTGACACGCTACTTCTCACTCGCCGTTCTGGCCGAGGATGCGTTGGCCAGCCTCGACGGTGTGGTCCTGAACAAGTACCACGAATATGTCTGAGTCGATTCCCGCCATCCCCGGGGGCTTCGTGCCCCCCGGGATCGGGGAGACCGCTCACAGCGATCTCGTCACCGGCCTCTTCCGGGAGCAGTTATCCCGTAAGGCAGTTCCCTTTGCGCCCGGAACGGATCACTCGATCCCGAACGCGGATGTGTCGGAGCATCCTGATACCCCCGCCTTTCCCGAATTTGCCACCCGGGAAAGCCTCCAGGTCGCCCAAACCTCACCGGAGTCCTCATCGACAACAACCTCTTCTTCAAAGGAACTTTCGCTTGGGTCCGCCGAACCTTCTCCCAAGGGAGGCAATCTGAATCCTCCTCCGATTCACAGCCTCTCGCCGGGCGGCGTCTCCACGGAATCCGCCGATCTCCGGCGGTCCGAACTTCCCTACGGCGAACCCCTTGGCCCCCGTCCCAACCTCCGTCTGGATTCCCCGCTCCGGGGGGAACGGGCTTCAGCCGGAGTGGGACGGACGGCCCCCCTGCCGGGACATTCGGACACTCCGAGCTACTACTTCATCGACGAACCTCATCCGGAAGCTCCCCTCGATCCCAAGTCCGAAACCTCGGGGGCGGCGGCGCTTCCCGCGGCATCATTCGACGTCGAGCGGATACGCAAGGACTTCCCCATCCTCTCGGAGAGAGTGCATGGCAACAAGCAGCTGATCTTCCTCGATAACGCCGCGACCACCCAGAAGCCGCAGTCCGTCATCGACGCCACGTCGCGCTTCTACGAGCAGTATAACAGCAATATCCACCGTGCGGCCTACGAGTTGGCGGAGAAGGCCACCACGGCCTTCGAGGGAGCCCGTGAGA
>JBAPTI010000053.1:0-8364 GCA_049282095.1 Chthoniobacterales bacterium | reverse complement strand
GTTAAAAGGTTAAAAGGCTTCAAACCAATCCCGAGAACTCACAACTCAAACGCATACATTTAGGTCGCAAAGTGGCGTCATCGACTTTTACTCATCCAAATTGCAACTCTTTATTTACCAGACTTTTATATTCTTCCACGCCCCCGGATTCCTGTCCCTAATTCATAATCCCAAAAATTGCATAAGAGGGTGGTGTGCAAAGAATCTAATCAGGATGCAACGGATGCGAACATCGAGTGCCGGGAGGCACGATGTAGCCTGCGCAGCAGTCCGAAGGACGAGGCCGTCAGGAGGCGGCGAGGCAATCAACGGCCGGGCTAGCAAAATCAGGAATGGAGGGAACTTGGCAGGTAGGCTGGGATTGAATACCGAAGGAACCACGAAATACACAAAAAGCACGAAATGAAGGAAGTCACTAGAATTCATTTTCCCTTCTCTCACCACTCGGTATTTCGTGACTTTCGCGTTTTGGCAAGCCCGGCCGTTGCTGCGCATTTGAACTCGGGCTTTCCCAAGCCACTCGCCCCTACCGGGGCTGCTTCGCAGTCCTATCAGCTCCCGCCAGTCGCTGATTTGTTACGGGGTGGTTCCTCCCTTGCTTCGTCTTCACCATCTTGGCGACCTTGTAGGTCTGAAGCAGCGTAACTTTCTGGCTGAAGAACTTCCCTCTCGTTAAGGGAGGGGAGAGCCAAGACTCCCCAGGCCTCCGGCCGGAGGCCTGGGGTAGCTGCGGGAGAGATCGATTGGCGTCCCGAACCGGTGTTGAGCCGAGTTCAACGCAAAGCAGAGATCCCCCGCAGCAGCTTGGCTTGATCTCAAACAGTTGACCGAGCCCCATGATTCGATCACGGCGAGCTCACCTCTACAAGACCGAGAAAAGCCATGCACACCACCACCCCTGATCCCATCGAATACGTCGCCATCGACGTCTCCAAAGCCACCCTGCAGGTCCAGAATGAGAACTGCTCCTTAGTCGTGGGCAATGATCCACCGGGTCATCGCAAGCTTCTGAAGCATCTGAAATGCAGCAAGAACCCTCTTGTTGTCTTTGAAGCCTCGGGGGGTTACGAGCGGGGGCTCTCGGCCTTCCTTGCCAAATCCTCAATCCCGATGGCCATGGTCAATCCGGCCCGGGTCCGCGATTACGCCCGCAGCGAGGGAGTTCGTGCTAAAACCGATCCGATTGATGGCCGCATGATCCTGGCCTTCGCCAAGAGCAAAGCCGTCAAGGCGATGACTCCTCCTTCTGAGGCTTCCGTGAAGCTCTCGGCCCTTCTTGACCGAAGGGGGCATTTTGTCGAGCAGTTGGCCCGTGAAAAAAACCGTCTCCAAAACAGCGAGGCCTTCATCCATGGCTCCATCAGGAAAATGATCCGGATCCTGGAAAAAGAAATCCTCTCCTTGGAGAAGCTCATTGAAGGGTTCGTTCTTGCTGACAAGGAGCTTCAACCCCGTTCCCAGATCATTCAGTCGGTCCAAGGCGTCGGCAAGGTGACGGCTTGGACTCTGCTAGCCTTCCTGACCGAAATGGAGCATCTCAACCGCAACCGCTTGGTGGCTCTGGCCGGAATCGCTCCCTTCAACCGCGACAGCGGCAAGTTCTCGGGCAAGCGTTCCATCATCGGAGGCCGGGCCAAAGTCAGAAAATGCCTCTACATGTCGGCCCACACCGCTGCCTCCTGCAACCCCGTCATCGCTCCCTATGTCCAAGGCCTCAGGGACCGCGGCAAACCCTACAAATGCGCCATCGTCGCCGCCATGCGCAAACTCCTCATCCACATCCAATCCCTCCTCAAAAACGCCCACCTTCAACCAGCCTAAAAAAACACAGTTGCTTTGCGCTCGTTGCGTGAAAACATGATCTTTCAATCAACTCACTGGAAATAGATAGGGAGCCACTGTGAAAGACCCGAATGGACGGGAATCAGGACTTTTTGTTGCACGGATCGCAGAGGGTGGTAGGAGATAAAGTATGCAGATGCTTCTCCTTCCCCACGGCTCCCTCCCCTTTCTGGCCTTCGGCATCCCGAGTGGTCCCGATCTGATCATCCTGCTGGTGATCGTGCTGGTGCTCTTCGGGGCTAAGCGTCTTCCCGAACTGGCCCGCGGTCTCGGCCAGAGCGTGAACGAGTTCAAGAAGGCGAAGGAGGAGTTCGACAAGGAAGTTGCCAAGCCCTCCTCAACCTCGGCTCCCGCCGACTCGGAGAAAAAAGACGACCAGAAGCAGTCCTGAAGGCTTTCCGGTGAGGAGCACACTCACCCGCACCGGCTCCGCCGTTCGGTCTTATCTCATCATTTTTCAGTCGGTAGCCGCGTGCCTCGTTGCGGCCCATGGGAGTGAAGTCCCGGATTCCGCGTCCAGGCAGGGAATCCGGATCGTCACCTACAATGTGGAGAACTATCTGCCGATGACACGGCGGATCAACGGTCAACTCCGCACGAATGCCGGCAAGCCCGAGTCACAAAAGGAGGCCGTTGTCCGGATCATCGGAAGCATCCACCCCGATGTTCTGGGACTCATCGAGATCGGGGATCCGGGTCAGTTTGCCGACCTCCAGCGCCGCCTGCGCAAAGCGGGGATCGACCTTCCCCATGTGGAATACCTGCAGGCGGCCGACTCTACCCGTCATCTGGCCCTGATCAGCCGCTATCCGATCACGGAGCGGCACTCGCAGAATGACATTCCGCTACGCGTGAACGGAATGACGCTTCACAGTCCCCGCGGCATCCTGGATGTCACGGTGGAAAGGGCGCCGGGCGATCGTATCCGGATCCTCTGCGTGCACCTGAAAGCGAAGATGGAGGTGGCGGAATATGACCAGGCGGATCTCCGCGAAGCAGAAGCGGAGTATCTGAGGCGATACGTCAGGAATATCCTCCGCAGCGATCCGGCAACGGGGCTGGTGCTGATGGGTGACTTCAACGACACCAAGAACGAGAAAGCCATCCGTCAGATCACGGGCAACCCGGAGTGGCCCGACAGCCTCAAGGCGCTACCGCTCGCCGATGACCGGGGGGAGGTCTGGACGGAATACTGGTCGGCGGCCGATGTCTACTCGCGGATTGACTACATCATGGTCTCCAAGAAACTGGAGTCGGAGATCGATCACTCTCAATCAGGCATCGCCCGCCCCTCCTGCTGGAACGACGCGAGCGATCACTGCCCCCTTTTCCTTTCACTTAGGAAGCGCTAATTAAATCCCATGAAGATCCTGAAGATCCGATCCATCCTTCTGCTTGCGCTGCTGGCCTCGATCCCGTCACTGAGCGCCGGCTGGGAACAGGTGACCGCACTCGATGTCCCGGTGACCCAACTCTCCCAGGATCCCTCCAAGGCCAAGGAGTCGATGGCCAGGCACTTCCGCGCTCAGATCGCGGCCAACGAGGCCTTCCTCCGCGAGTCGCCCGATGACCCGCACGCCAGGGAAGCGCGGGTGAGGATCGCCTCCGCTCAGGGGCGCCTCGCATCGCTCTCGGCAGACAAGGAGGGGGTACGGCAGGCGGTCACCAAGCTCAGGGAACTGGAGCGGACGGTGCCCGACCCATCGCTCAAGGCCGACGCGATGTTCCGCAGAATCTCACTGCAGTGGCAGGATCTCGGTGCCACTGCCGATGTGCGCCGTGAGAACGCGGTGGCGAATGCGAGGAACTTCGCTGCCGCCTTCCCCCAAGACCACCGCTCCGCAAGGCTGCTGGCGGAAGCCGCGGCCCTCTGCAACAGCCATCCGGAGCAGAAGGAACCGCTTCTGGAGGAGGCGATCTCCCTCTGCAAGGAGGAGAGCATGCTCCAGCGACTCAAGGATGACAAAAAACAGTTCGACCTGCTGGGACAGCCGGTGGATCTGAGCTTCACGGCCACGGATGGAAGCAGGTTCGACCTCGCCAAGGAGCGCGGCCATGTCACGGCCATCGTCTTCTGGTCGGCGGAATCGGCACCGAGCCTCGTCTGGATGGGATACTTCGCGAAATACGCGGCGGGAGAACCGGCTCTCCGCGTCGCCACGGTGAGCCTCGACCGCAATAAGGCCGACCTCAATGCCGCGATGCGGACCCTCGGGATTACTTGGCCGACGGCATTTGACGGAATGGGTTGGCAGAACGCGATCGCGCGGAACTTCGGAATCAACACCCTCCCCACCCTCTGGTTGATCGACAAGAAGGGGCGCCTTGCCTTCCTGAATGCCCGCGACTCCTACGAACACAGAGTCAGAGAACTCTTTCTAAAAAACTGATTCGGCATTCCACAGGAATCTGGCCCGGGAATTGCTTTCTGATTCCCTATTCCCCATCACCTATTCCCCATCACCTATCATCTATCCCCCTTCAGCATTGACGCCACTTCCTCCCGGAAGCCGTGGCGCCCGTCGGGTCCTCCCGCATTCGCGGGACGGGATCTACCGCGCCTGATCCCACAGGCTTGGTTCAGCCTTCAGCCTTCAGCCTTCAGCCTTCAGCCTTCAGCCTTCAGCCTTTAGCCTTTAGCCTTAAGCCTTAAGCCTTTCCGACCTCCATGCTCATCGACCGCTACGAACCCGAAGACTTCTTTGACGAAATGTTCGCCGACAAGGCGACCGTGAGGCCTCACTACGGACGGATCGCCGAGCGGCTCCAGATCCTTGATCAAGCGGAGCACCGTCGCAAGCAGACGGCGGTCGATCTGGCCTTCATGCGAAGCGGCGTCACCTTCACGGTCTACAATGACGATCAGGGAACCGAGCGCATCTTCCCCTTTGATCTGGTGCCGAGGGTCATTCCCGACAGCGAGTGGCGGAGGATCGAGAAGGGGCTGATCCAGCGCATCACGGCGCTCAACCTCTTCCTGCACGACATCTACCACGATCAGAAGATCCTCAAGGACCGCGTCATCCCTCCCCACTATATCCTCGGGGCGAAGCATTTCCGCCGTGAGTTCATGGGCTTCAACGTGCCGAAGGACATCTACATCCACATCTGCGGCACCGACCTGATCCGCGACCGCGACGGCAACTATCTTGTCCTGGAGGACAATCTCCGCTGCCCCTCGGGCGCCAGCTACATGCTGGAGAACCGCGCCGCGCTGAAGAGGGCCTTCCCCGATCTCTACCGCTCGGCACGCGTGCAACCGGTCGACACCTATGCGGCGGAGCTCCGCAAGGTCCTGCAGTATGTCTCCCCGCCGTCGCTGGGCACCTCGCAACCCAATGTCGTGCTGATGACACCAGGGGTCTTCAACAGCGCCTACTTCGAGCACGCCTTCCTAGCCCGCCAGATGGGCATCCCCATCGTGGAGGGGCGCGATCTGGTCGTGCGTGACGCGAGGGTCTACATGCGCACCACCTCGGGACTCGTTCCTGTCGACGTGATCTACAGGCGCATCGACGATGACTTCCTGGATCCGACGGTCTTCCGTCCCGACTCCCTGCTGGGAGTTCCCGGTCTGGTCCATGCCTACCGCTCCGGCAACGTGAGCCTCGCCAACAGCATCGGAACGGGGGTCGCCGACGACAAGGTGGTCTATTACTTCGTCCCGAAGATGATCAAATACTACCTCGGCGAGGATCCGATCCTGCCGAATGTCGGAACCTTCCTGGCCAGCGAACCGGAGGACCGCGTCTTCATCATGGAAAACCTCGGGAAGCTCGTGGTGAAGTCCGCCAACGAGGCGGGCGGCTACGGGATGCTGATGGGCCCCTGGGCCACCAAGGAGGAGATCGAGTCCTTCCGCGAACAGATCCGGGCCAACCCGCGCAACTTCATCGCCCAGCATCCGATCTCGCTCTCGCGTCACCCCACCTGGTGCGGCGAAGGTTTCGAGGGGCGCCATGTCGACCTGCGCCCCTACATCCTCTGCGGCGAGAAGACGACGGTGACTCCGGGAGGTCTCACACGCGTGGCGCTCCGCAAGGGATCCCTGGTGGTGAACTCCTCCCAAGGGGGAGGATCCAAGGACACCTGGGTCCTCTACGGGGATTCCTGAGGGGGACGATCCATCACTTTCCAGACCATGAGCGATTTTCACACTCCCGTTCCCACGGCCCAGAAGCCGATCAGCGACAGGCGCGACTCACAGGTGATGCTCTCGCGCGTCGCCAACTCCCTCTACTGGATGAGCCGCTACATCGAGCGCTCGGAGAACGTCGCGCGTCTCCTCGACGTGAACCTGCAGCTGATGCTCGACTTCGCCGATCTCAACGACCAGCAACTCAAGGAGCACTGGCTTCCGATCCTCTGCTCGGCCGGCGATGAGGAGACCTTCTTCAGGCTCTACGAGCGGGCCGACAGCGAGAGCGTGACGGAGTTCCTCACCTTCCGGGAAGAGAACCCCAACTCGATCATCTCTTGCCTCTTCACGGCCCGCGAGAATGCCCGGCAGGTGCGCGACCAGATCTCGCTGGAGATGTTCGAGGCGCTCAACGAGTGCTACCTCTTCCTGAAGTCAAAGAATGCCCGCGAGGTCTGGCAGAGCGGCGCGCACGAGTTCTACGAGCAGATCAAGAAATACTCCCATCTCTTCCAGGGCATCACCGCCTCCACCTTCACGCGAAGCGAGGGATACGAGTTCATGAATATCGGCAAGTTCCTCGAGCGCGCCGACAAGACCACCCGCATCCTCGACATCAAGTATCACATCCTGCTCCCGAGCATCGCCGACGTCGGCGGAGCGGTGGATGCCGCGCAGTGGCAGGCGATCCTCCGCTCGGCCAGCGCGCTGGAGGCCTACAGGAGATTCCATGTCGAGGATATCCTGCCCAAGAAGGTCGCCGAGTTCCTGATCTTCTCGACGACCTTCCCGCGCTCGATCCGCGCCTGCATGCAGCGCCTCGACGAGGACCTCCACCGTCTCAGCGGCAAAGAGCGGCGGGAGTACCGGAGCCCCGAGGAGCGGGCCTTCGGCAAGCTGCTCTCCGACCTGAACTTCCTCACGATCGACGAGATTCAGAACAGCGGACTCCACCAGTTTCTCCAGGGGGTCCAGACCGTCCTCGATCGTCTCGACGATCACATCTATCAGGAATACATGTACCATCCCCCCGTCGACATGCAGGCGGAGATCCTCCTTCACCAGCAGCAGATGCAACAGCAGCAATGACCCCGCAGAACGAAGCCTCCGCGGCCCCTGCGGATGAGAGCGTCTGGAGCGAACCGCTACTCCTCGGTATCTCCCACGTGACCCGCTACAGCTACGAGGGCCCAGTCCACGACAGCTTTAACGAGGCCCGCCTCCAACCGGTGAGCGACCACCTGCAGGAATGCCGGGAGTTCAGCTTCCGGATCGATCCCGACTCAGTGATCCGCGACTATCCGGACCTCTACTCCAACTGCGTTCACTACTTCGACGTCCAGAACCCGCACGAATCTCTCACGGTGGAGGCAGCCTCGCTTGTCAGGACCCTGCCGGATTCACGCGGCCCCATTCCGCAGGCCGACTCCGAAGCCCTCACCGAGGCTTCCGTGAAGGAGCACCACTTTGATTTCCTGCACGACACCGAGTTCGTCTCATTGGGTGCCGATGTCTGGAGGGAAGCCGTCGACGCCCTTCCGGACGGTCTCCGCGATGTCTGGACCGACACCGTGGCCATCGGAGAGCACATCCACCGCAACTACAAGTACACCCCTCTCTCGACCAATGTGAATACACGTGCCATCGAAGTGATCCAAAGGAAACAGGGGGTCTGCCAGGACTTCGCCCACCTGATGCTGGGACTCTGCCGCACGCACGGCATTCCGGCGCGTTATGTCAGCGGATACTTTCTGAACCAGCACAAGCTCCCCGGGGAAATCGAGGCGAGCCATGCCTGGATCGAGGTCTTCATCCCCGGATTCGGATGGAAGGGATATGACCCGACCCACCGCAGGGAACCGGACACCCGCTACGTGAAGATCGCCGTGGGGCGCGACTACGGCGACATCCGTCCCGTCGGCGGAACCTTCCGTGGCAAGGGCACCCGGGAAATGGTGGTGGAGGTCTCGGTGAAGCGGGTGGAGTGAAAGATAATCCGAGGGATGACAACAGCGCTCATCGCCGAAAGAACCTGCTGATTTCACCCCGGATTATGCAATAGGGACAGGATTCCGGGAGCGGGGAAGGGGGTTGAAAAGTTAGAACGTTGAAGCGTTAAAAAGTGGATCAAAACAGCCCTGATCTGAGAATTGAGATGGCGCATTCGGAGAACTCGTCGCAGCAGTATGGACCGAAGAGTCTAATCATAGTTTGCAATTCAGACCCTTGTAACCCTTTTAACCCAGATTGCGCAATGGAGCGGTATTGACAGGTTTGAGCGGTTCACCCGGATGGTGAGTCCGAAAAAGGTTAAAAGCGTTACACCGTTAAAAGGTTACAAGGGGCTGAAGTCAGAGGCCGAATGGAACTCATGAGGGCATCTT
>JBAPTI010000052.1:0-32132 GCA_049282095.1 Chthoniobacterales bacterium | reverse complement strand
CCTTTGGGTCCCGCATTCGCGGGATCTTACGCGGCTCTTCCCTGAGCCTTGGTTGTAACATTTTCACTTTTTAACTCTTTTAACGCGGCCTCCAACTATTTCAGAAATTCCCAATGCAAATTCCGGGATTAAAACCCTCTGCGTCCTCCGCGCACTTGCGCGAAATCCTTCGGCTGCATTTTCCTAAAAGCATTGACGCCACTTCCTCCCGGAAGCAGTGGCACCCCTGCGGGGCAGTTCCCTTCGCTCACAGTCTTCCGCGCTCCTTCCCTGGAGCTTGGTTCAGTCTTCAGCCTAACAGCCTAAGCTCTCTCCGAGGGCCCTCACTTCAATTCCAGTTTCACGAATGCACTGGGGTCGATGGCGACGAGTCCCGTGAAGGGGAAATCCAGTGTCATGATGGTGAAGAAGGCCAGGCCGATCACGGCGGTGAGCAGGGATGTCATGACCGCATGGGTCGCGAAGTTCTGGGCGCCAAAGAGAAATGAGAAGCCGATCATCGCCGACGCACCAGCAATGAGGATGCCCCAGAGGAAGGGGATGAGGCCGCTGCCTGCATCCTGGATCCTGGAAGCCCGGAGGGATTCCATCCTGTTGAGGTTTCTGACCGACTCGTGGAAGTAGGCTCCTTCCGCCGGATCGCTTACCTTGAACCGGGAGTAGGTTCCTTTCAGTTTGGTAAAGATGGCAGCCGTACGATCGTTCTCACGACCCTTGCCAAGGCTTTTCCATTCGTCGGCGACCAGGGAGGCACGGTATTCCGAGATCAGTTTGCGAAATTCCGCGCGTTGGGGCTGGGGAAATGCCTCCGCATCCGAATAGAGCGATCCGAGGCATCGCGCCTCCTCCACGACATTCCCTTCCGTGTTCGAGTAGAACTGCCAGGTGGTGGCAACGATCAAGGCGAGGAAGATGCCGTAGATGGCCCCCATGGTGTTGAAGAACGGACCGGTGATCTCATGGTGGAGTTGCAGGAATTCAGAGGGGACCACCCTGCGGATCACCACCAGTCCGAGGCAGGCGATGAGGATTGGCACAAGAATGCAGAAAGCGCCCAACCAGATCGGCCCAAAGTGAAGGGCCAGATACTGTTCCGGGGTGAGGAAAGAGGTGTGCATGGGCGTCATCAGGAAAGGGAAAAGCCAAACGGGGGGCGGCTAAAAGCTAAAAACGGAGAGTTACGTATGATTTGTTCAAGATTCCCGATCACGGAATGGCTGGGCAACGGAAGGTCCTTGCCGTAAAAATACGCACCGCATGATCAATCAATTCGAGCTGAAGGCGAACAAGAAGGCCTTTGAAATCAACATGGCGAAGCCGATCTACGGCACCTTCGCCGAAATCGGGGCCGGCCAGGAAGTGGCCCGCCGTTTCTTCCATGTCGGGGGAGCCGCCGGGACGGTGGCCAAGACCATCTCGGCCTACGACATGACTTTCTCCGACGCGATCTACGGCAAGAGCACCCGCTTTGTCAGTCGTCAGCGCCTCGGCGAGATGCTCGACCACGAGTATGACCTGCTCATTGAACGCCTTGACGAGAAGGTCGGTTCCGAGCGCACCTTCTTCGCCTTCGCCGACACGGTGGCGGCCCGCGCCTACAAGACGAAGAACGACTCCCACGGCTGGATGGGAATCCGTTTCCAGAGTTCACCCCGCTCCCAGCCCAACGAGATCATTCTCCACGTCCGCATGCTGGATGAGGAGAACCTCGAACAGCAGGAGGCCCTCGGCATCGTCGGGGTGAACCTGATTCACGGCGCCTTCTTCAAGCGGCGCGATCTCAAGTCGCTCATCGGGTCGCTGGTGGACGATCTCGGCCCGTCGCGCATCGAGATCGACATGATCCGCTTCTCGGGGCCCGACTTCGCGATGGTCGACAACCGCATCATGTGCCTCGAGCTCGTGACCCAGGGCCTGGCCCAGGCGGTGCTTTTCCGTGGCGACGGCGAGGTCATCCAGGCGGCCGATCTCTTCTACCGCAAGCCCCTCCTCGTGGAGCGCGGAAGCTTCCGCCCCGTCACCAACGTCGCCTACGACATGCTGACCTGCGCCCAGACGATGTTCCTCACCGAGGAAGACCTGGCGGGAGAGCAGCCCGAGATCCTGCACGAGATCACGATGAAGCACCTGATGCGCAGCGGGCAGCTCGACCTGCAGGATTTCCTCGACCGCGTCGACATGCTGGGGGCTCTCGGGCGCACGGTGCTCATCTCCAACTACGGCGAGTATTACCGCCTCATCCAGTATCTCCGCCGCTACACGGACCGATCGATCGGCTTGCCGCTGGGAGTGCCGACGCTCCATGAGATCTTTGATGAGAAATACTACGGCAACCTCGACGGAGGGATCCTCGAGGGACTGGGGCGTCTCTTCAAGAAAGGGGTCCGCCTCTACGTCTACCCGACCCAGGATGAAAAGGGTCACATCCTGGAGGCATCATCCTACCGCGTGGAGCCGGGGTTGCAGGCGCTCTACGCCTACCTGCTGGAGAATCGCTTCATCGTCCCGATGGCTGGCTGCAGGCTCGATTACCTCGGCATCAAGTCGGTCGATGTACTTGCCAAGATCCAGCAGGGGGATGCTTCCTGGGAAGAGATGGTACCCCCTCGCGTGGCCGAGATCATCAAGTCACGGAAGTTCTTCGGCTGGAAGGGTTGAGTAGAAGAGGCGGGCGTCATGCCATCGCCGCGAAGCGGTAGATGGTGGTGTGATCGTAGCGGTTTCCGGGGCGGAGGATGATATCCCCCAAGACGGGCGTGTGCACCGCCCCCGGGCATCCCTGGCACTCCAGGCAGAGTCCCGAATGTTTCTCGTAGGGCCGCCCGGACTTCCCGGTCAGTGAGCCGTCGAGGATGGTTGCGCTGAAAACCTGCACGCAGTCCTGGGTGGTGAGGGCCGTCATGGTGAGACCGCTCGCCGGGTCGGTGAGGATGGCTGCCGGCACGAGTTCCCCGGGTGAAGAGCGGCGGATGAAGTGGTTGTCCCCGTGATGATTGAGGAGGCGGGGGATGGCTTCGCCGAGGAGGCGCGGATGATTGAAGTCATTCCCCTGACCGGCGACGGCACTCCTTGTTCCAAGCAGTGTCATGGCATCGTCGGTGGCGGAGATCTCGTCGGAGAAAACCTGAAGCGTCTGGCCGAGGATGTCGCCGCTACCCTCGCCGGCGAGGTTGAAGTAGGAGTGGTTGGTGAGGCTCAGCGGGGTGGCCCGGTCGGTTTCCCCGCCGTAGCGGATCACGAGTTCGTTCCGGACGGTCACGGCATAGGTGACCTCCACGCGGAGGTTGCCGGGGTATCCTTCCTCACCATCGGGGCTAAGGTAAGTGAGTCGCAGGGCGGCCTCGTCGGCCGAGGGAACCAGCGGTTCGGCATTCCAGAGCCGTTTGTCGAATCCCTGCGGTCCGCCATGCAGGTGGTTGGGAGCATCGTTGAGGACCAGGGTATACTCCTTGCCGTCGAGGGTGAATCTTCCTCCGCTGATTCGTCCTGCCACCCGGCCGACCAAGGTGCCGAAGCAGGGGTGAGGGCCCAGGTAATCCTCCAACCGGTCGAACCCCAGCACCACATCAATGGTTTTCCCATCGCGGACAGGGACGCGGAGGGCGGTGACGATGCCCCCGTAGTTGATGATGTCGCATTCGAGTCCCTTGCCATTCGCCAGGGTGAAGCGTTCGACGGAACGGCCGTCCGGGAGTCTGCCGAAGGGTGATCGGGTGACGGATGGGTGGGTGCTCATAAAAGGGTGAGGGGGAGATGTTCCTCCGGTTTCCAACGGGAATCAGGAGAAACGGTTGGCTGTCCCGGCCATGGTTGAGCCGATTTCCAGTCACCTCCCTTGGCGAGGATCTCCCGCCAGATCTTTTCGGTGTCTGAAAACGTGATCAATGGCCCCGGGGTCCACCGGGCCAGATCAGGGCGGAGTTCCTCCACCTGACGGCCGATGGAAGCGATGATCGCCTCGTTGATGGCCCGGCCATGTTCCGGGTCGGCATCGGCGGCATCATCCCCCAATGCCATGCGCCCTCCCGATCCCGGATCATTCCGGCGACCGAGTCGTGAGAGATCGACGAGGTCGGGTCGGATTGCCATGAGTTGGGAGAGTTCGTAGCGGCCGGCATGATCGCCCTGAAAAAGTCCTTCCACCAACTCGGGATCGCTTTTCACCATCACGGTGGTGCCGGTTCTGACGCCGAAAGCGCGGCCAACCCTGCGAAGATCCTCCTGACTTCCCCCGGAGTGACCGCTTACGGTGATCACGGCACCGAATCCGGTGTTGGCAAAGGCGCGCAGCTGATAGAGGAAGAGCCGGGCCATGAGATCGGGGGGGATCGCGGCCATCAGGGGATTTTCCTCGCCGAGGACCTCCTCGAGCCAGGGGGCGTGAAAGCCGCACTCATGGATATGATAGCCTTGGGAGGGAGCCACGATGCCGCCGAAGCGCCTTGCCGCCTCCTCGCAGTAGTGCTCCGCTTTGAGCAGGTCGAGACCAAGCGCCGCGACATGGCCGTGGGGTTCGCAGAGACCCACCGGGAGGTAGACAATGGGGAGTTCCCCGATCCGACGATGAAACTCATCGGGAAGCAGTTCCGACCATTGTACCGTCGCGAGGTGATCCATCGGATCAAAGAACCTTGGGTCCGTAAAAGTTGCGAATCCAGCGGTGGTGGCGCCTCAGTTCCTCAAAGACCTCCGGATCAAGGGGCGGCTCGTCCGCCGCCAGGATGTTCTCGTGGGCAAACTTCCTGATGTGCATCGATGAAATGGCGGTCGTCACTCCGGGATCGTGAAGAACGAACTTGAGGGCCAGGGCGGCAAGGCTGGATGCATGCCGGGGAATGAACCCTTTGAGCGCCTCGACACGGGCGATGTAGGCATCGCGGGGGCCGCAGTCGAAATATTTGGCCCGGTAATCCCCTTCGGCGAAGGTCGATCCCATGGACAACGAACCGGTCAGCCCTCCCTCGTCGAGAACGCAACGGGCAATGACGGCGACACCCTGGCTGCGGCAGATCGGGATCAGGCAGTCAAGGGGGGTCGGGTCGAAGATATTGAAGACGGTCTGCACGCTTTGGATGCGCCCGCTCAGGACAAGGGGAAGGGCTATGTCGTGGCGCTGGTCGGGAAGGGAGACCCCGATGGCGCGGACTTTTCCGGAGGCCTGCAGGGCGTTGAGTTCGTCCAGCCAGTACCCCCCGACACCCCAGTTGGGCCAGTAAAGGTGCATCTGGAAGAGGTCGATGGCATCCACGCCGAGTGTGCGGAGCGAGGTCTCGGCTTCCTGCGTGATATGCCCTTTCGGGAAGCAGTCCTCCACGGCGTGAGGGATGGCCCACTGGGCGAGCGGGCCGATGGTCCTCGCTTTGGTGGCGATGAAGGGGCGTCTGCCCTTCCACGAACGAAGCGCCTCCGCGACGATGGCCTCCGAGTCGCCGTAGAGGCGGGCGGTGTCCAGAAAGTTGACACCCCGTTCCCAACAGTCGTGCATGGCGCCGATGGCTTCGTTTTTGTCGAAGGCCCCGAAGACACCACCGAGGCCGAAAGCCCCGAATCCTATGCGTGAGACTGGTTCCTTGAGGGTGGAAAAATCAGCGTATTGCATGCGTGTCTTGGAATGGACCGGCGAATGACAGGGCAGGAGCGGTTCCCTGGGGAAGCGCTGATTTAATCGCATAGAGGCCGTTGCGGAAAGCCGTAGCGGATGCGAAGCAACGGCCGGGCAAGCAATAGGCCGCGGGCAAGGCGGCTTGGCGCGAGCATCCCCGCAGTGGGCTGCCGTAACGGATGCGAAGCAACGGCCGGGCAAGCAAAGAGCCAAGCCAACACAGCCCCCAGCCTGTTATCTTAGCAACCCGGAGGGCTGAAGCCATTTGTCGATTTTTGTGGCGTTGCTCGCTCGGGCGAGACCGCTGCGGGTATCGCCCAGCGCTCGCGCCTTCAAAAATCAGCAAATGCTCTTCAGCGGCCTTCATGGGATTTAATCAGCGTTTCCCTAGAACTCGTCGTAGGCGATCTGGTTGGCGGGAACGCCGAGGTCGGCGAGCATCTTGGTGCAGGCCTTGACCATCATCGGTGGGCCGCAGAGGTAGTATTCGACGGCCTTGGGATTGGGATGATCCTTAAGGTGGCGTTCCTGCACGACTTCGTGGATGAAGCCCTGAAGCCCCTTCCACTCATCCTCCGGAAGCGGGGAGGAGAGGGCGAGGTGGAATTGGAAATTGGGGTGTTCCTTGGCGAGGTTCTCGAAGTAGTCGCCGTAGTAGATCTCCTGGCGTGAGCGGGCCCCGTACCAGAAGCTGACCTTGCGCGCGGTCTTCTCCGTCTCGAAGAGATGGGAGAGATGGGAGCGCAGCGGGGCCATTCCGGCGCCTCCGCCGATGTAGACCATCTCGCGCTGGGTCGGTTTGATGTGGAAGTCGCCGAAGGAACCGATCGCGGTGACGGTATCGCCGGGCTTGAGGTTGAAGACATAGGCGGATCCCACGCCGGGAGGGCAGTCCTGTCCCGGCGGCGGCGTGGCGATGCGGACATTGAACCGGAGGGTCCGCTCGGTCTGCTGGTTGGAGGCCAGCGAGTAGTTGTTGCGTCGGCCACTCTCGGGATTCCGTGCAACGAGGTCGAAGACATGCTGGGCTTCCCAGACGGAGGCGTACGGCTCGGGGATGTCAAACTCCCGGAACCGGATCATCTCGTAGGAGGGGATGTCGAGCTGGAGGTAGTCCCCGGGGGTGAAGGCGATCTTCCCTGAGGGATCAACCGGTTCGAGGACGAGTTCCTTGATGAAGGTGGCCACGCTCCGGTTGCTGACGACGCGCAGGGTGTAGGTCTTCTGGTGACGCGCTCCGGCGCCCCCGATCCGTGCGATATTGAGACGAAGTCGTCCGTTGCGTTCCTCCAGCGGATAGGTGGCGAGTCCGCGGCATATCGGCGGACGCGCGGGGGATCCGTCGGCGAGGTTGAAGCGTCCGTTGTGCTTCGGGCACTCGATGATCGATCCCTTCACAAGGCCGTCGGCAAGGTGAGTGTTTCCATGGGTGCAGATGCCGTCGGTGGCGAAGAGCGCGCCATGCTCGTCGCGGTAGAGGGCGTAGGTCTTCTTGCCGTGATCGAAGCGGATCACATCGGCCGGGCCGAGATCCTGCGCGGAGCAGACCTCGATCCACCCCTCGGCATTGGGTTGCGCGTCGTTGGCGTGGAGGCCCTCCTGCAGCCGCGCCTTGGGTTCCGGCAGCTTGCGCTTCACGTGATAGGCGGGATCCTTCACCTGACGAAGGACGGAGGGGATGATCTCGCTCCAGGCATGGAAGAGGCTCCGGTAGGGTGTCGGCATATCCTCCTTAACGGCCTCGTGGAGCCGCGGGAGCGCATGGTAGGGAACGAGCGGGAACATGTGGTGCTCCACGTGGTAGTTCATGTTCCAGTAGAGATACCGGTTGATGAAGTTCATCCGGACGGTGCGGCAGTTGAGGCGGTGATCGAGGACGTTCTCCGCAAGGCCCGCATGCTGGGTGAGTCCGTAGACGACCATGAGCCATGAGCCGACGATGTTGGCAAGGCCCACAAAGAGGAGGGGGAGGATGCTGCGGGTCGCGATCGCGAGGGCGATGACCGAGGCGTAGATGAGGACGTAGATCCTGGCCTTGCGGTAGATCTTGGGAAACTCGCTCTCGGGGATGTAGGTCTTCTCATCGGCGCTCATCCGTCCGAACGCGTGCATGAGGATGTGTTTGAAATACTTCGGATAGACCGGAAGGTTGAAGAAGGCCTTGATGATCCCGGCGATGTCTGGAGGGCGCGGAACCGCAATTTCGGGATCGCGGCCGACGATGATCGTATCGCTGTGATGACGGGTATGGCTCCAGCGCCAGACGGTCGACTCACGCATCACCATGAAGGAGGCGATCTCGTAGAGGGCATTGTTCATCCAGTCGGTTTTGAAGGCCGTTCCATGGCCTGCCTCATGCCATCGTGAGTCGGAGGTAGAGGCGTAGAGCACCGCATACACCATGTAGGGGAGGAGAGCCCACCAGGTGCCCCAGAGCGCGAACGTGGCGTATCCGGCACCAAGGATCAGGGCGAACCAGAGGATGGTGTCGCGGATCGCCGGTCCGTCGCGCCGCTCCAGCAACTTCCTCATGGTCGCCCGGGGAACGGGGCATTGGTACCACTCGGCCTCGGCGAGGCCGCGCTCGATGGCGCGGGCGGCGTTTTCACCGGTTAGGCTGTAGTCGAGCTTGGTCGGTGGTTTGGAGATGGTTGTGGTTGCGTGGTCGGTGCTCATGGTGGCGGGGGATGGGGGAGTGGGTTTTTGGAGGTTGCGAAGGGTGTGAGTGGAGTTCTGGCATCAAGCTAGTCCCTCCGTGAGTTTAGCCAATGGTCAGGAGTCGTGAAAACATGCACGAAATTCGCATCAATTCTTGGATGCTTTGATAAAATGTGCCAGTTTGCGGGTGTTCATTATGCCCTTTCCGGACATCAAGACTTCACCCCGGAATTCCCTTGTTTTGAAATATCTTTACGGGGGAGTGGTCCATTACCGTCCGGGCGACAGCTTGGTGCCACGGACCCTGAAGGACTATGAGTTGGTGCTCATGATCGAGGGGACGGCGACCTACCGGCATGATGACGAGGAACATCAGGCTCCGCCGGGGAGCGTGATCCTGGCCCGCCCCGGTTTCAGGGAGTCCTACCGATGGGACCGCCGTGTCGCGACGCGACATGCCTATGTCCATTTCGATATCGCCGCGATCCCCTCCGACTGGCCCGATCCCCGGGAGTGGCCCGTCTTCCTGGCCAATCCCCCGGAGGTTGTCCCCCCGATGCTCAGGCACCTGCTCGAGAACATCGCCACGCACGGGGAGTCGGACTGGCCCACGCTCAGCGCCGGTGCCGAGGAGAGCCGTTTCCTGCAGTGCCTGATGACGGTCCTTCTCAAGCCCTC
The DNA here is from genome assembly GCA_049282095.1 of Chthoniobacterales bacterium. Taxonomy (GTDB): domain Bacteria; phylum Verrucomicrobiota; class Verrucomicrobiia; order Chthoniobacterales; family UBA6821; genus UBA6821. The sequence goes on along the minus strand of JBAPTI010000052.1, from coordinate 23,194 downwards.
CCACGACAGCGGGCTCTCCATCGGTGCCCGCCTCCCTGATCCCGTCCACACCTCGCTCAACCTGATGAGGGAGATCCTCGACATCAAGCCGTCGAGGGCCCTTCAGTTGGGGGAGCTGGCGGCGCGGTCGGGCGTGACCGGGAAGCACCTCTGCCGCCTCTTCCGGATGTCGCTCGGCCACTCGCCCATGGAGACCTTTCGCCTGCTCAAACTCCAGCTTGCGCTCGCCCTGCTCGGGCGCTCCGGTCTCGCGGTGAAGGAGATCGCCGACCGATGCGGTTTCGAGAATCCACTCTACTTCACGCGCTGCTTCACCCGTGTCTACGGGAAATCCCCCACTCTGGTGCGGCGCTCCCTGCTAAGGAGCGAGCCGCCCCCGCCGAATCCTCTACCTCCGGAAATTGCCCCGCGCATCTATTGGTGAGGTGCCGTAAGTCGCTCATTTCTCACGCACCGCGGAGGATCTTCATCCAGAGATTGAAGGCGACGAGGATCACGAGCAGTCCGGTAATCTGACGGATCCGGACCGCTGGAAGCAGGAAGGCACCGGACCGGGCGCCGATCAATCCCCCGGCCAGCACTGCGAAGGGGAGCAGCCAGTAGGCCTCAAGCCCGGTGGGGTGCCACCCTTGCTTCTGAAGCTGTCCAGCCAGTCCCGAGATGCTGTTGGTGAAAATGAAACATGCCGCAAGGGCCGCGATCTCGCGTTCCGGGGCCCATCGCGCAAGATGAAGGATGGGGGCCAGGAAGATGCCGCCCCCGATGCCGACGATTCCCGAGAGAAGACCGAGCGGTGCGCCGATCAGCGGTCCGAAGCGACCCATCAGGCGGCGGAACGGTGTCTCGACCGGCTTGCCCGGCTTGAGCGGCAGCAGCAGGAGTATCCCCGCGGCGCTGAGCGACAGGGCGAGCAGGAAAAAGAAGGTCTTTTCCCGGATCGGGTAAAGACCGCCGAGATAGGCCGCGGGAACCGAGAGCGCGACGAACGGCAAGCTGCGGCGCAGCGGGAAGTGGCCGGCCCTTGCGAACTGCGCGAATCCCTGCGCGGAGACGATGAGATTGCATCCTAGTGAAATGAGCGGCAGGAAATGGGAGGGCGTCCCCTGGATCTGCAGGAGCGCCAGATAGGAGGAGCCTCCGGCAAAACCGACGGTCGAATAGACCAGGGCGACGAAAAAAAACAACGCGGCGAGCAGCGGGGTCATCACGGCATCATCCCCCGATGAAGGACATCTCCACTTTTGGCGGCCCTTCCCCCGAAGCCGCGAGGGCGCGCAGCTCCGAGTAGCGGTCCGAACGTGCCCGCCAGAGTCCGGCAATCATTTCGTAAAGCTCCTCGTCGTCGGGACTGCGGGCGCGGATTTCCCCGAGCAGGTCGTGCCCCTGCGTGGCGAAGAGGCAGGTAAAGAGGCGGCCGTCGGCGGAAAGGCGGGCGCGCGTGCAGTCGCCGCAGAAGGGAGAGGTGACGGAGGTGATGATGCCGAATTCCACCCGGTCATCCAGATAACGGAAGCGGCCGGCCACCTCGCCTCGGTAGGCTGGCGAGACCGGTTCGAAGGGCATCTCGGCGCCGATCAGATCCAGGATCTCCCCACCGCCCACCACCGATTCGGGGCGCCATCCGTTGACATTGCCGACATCCATGAACTCGATGAAGCGAAGCGTGATGCCGGCTTCCTTGAAGTGGCGCGCCATGGGAAGGATCTGGGAATCGTTCATGCCGCGCTGGACGACCATGTTCACCTTGACGCCGAGTCCGGCCGCCCTCGCCGCGGCGATGCCCGCCAGAACGAGGTCGGGATGTTTCCCCCGGCCGTTCATGGCACCGAAGACCGCTGGGTCGAGCGCGTCGAGGCTGACGGTGACGCGTCGGAGTCCGGCCTCCGCAAGACGGCGGGCGAAGGAGGGCAGCAGGAGCCCGTTGGTCGTCATGGCCACATCATCGAGGAGGTCGAATTTCCGGAGCCGTTCCAGAAATTTCACCACGCCGGGTCGCAGCAACGGCTCCCCTCCCGTGATGCGGAGCTTCCTCACCCCGCAGCGGACGAAGGCGCCGATGATCCGGTCGAGTTCCGTGAGGCTGATGAGTTCCTCCTTGCGCAGGAAGGCGTGGTCGTCGCCGAAGACCTCCGCCGGCATGCAGTAGGTGCAGCGGAGGTTGCAGCGGTCCGTCAGCGAGACGCGCAGGTCATGGACAGGCCGTCCCAAGGCATCGCTTGGAAGAGCGGCCACCGGGGCGGTCCGGCGTTCGTGGCTTGTCGGTCTCTTTGTTGTTTCCGGCATGGAATGCAGCAAGCTACCTTCGCCTTTGGCTCCATGAAATCACTAATCACGCCTTCGCGGGCCGAGGCCCTGATCCTTTCCCTGAGGAAGCCCTTCCCGGCGGAGCCTTGCGATCTGGAGCGGGCCGCGGGAAGGATTCTGCGTCAGGAGATCAAGGCCGATCACGATTTTCCCCCCTTCGACCGCGTGACGATGGACGGGGTGGCGGTCCGCGCCGCGGAGATCAGCTCGGGCCTGAGGAGCTTTCGCATCCGAGGGATGGCGGCTGCCGGTGAGACGGGGGCAGTGCTTCCTCCGGAGGAGGGTGCGGTGATGGAGGTGATGACGGGGGCGATCCTGCCCGACGGTGCCGACTGTATCCTGCCGTGCGAGTGGTACCGTCTTGAGGAGGGAGTCCTTACGCTCTCGGAGGAAGCGTTGCCAAAGGCTGGAGCCTTCATCCATGCCCGTGGATCCGATCATCGGAGCGGCGAGGTCCTGCTCCGTCCCGGAAGCCGCCTGGGGCCCGTCGCCATCAGCATCGCGGCCGCCTGCGGGTGCGGCCTTCCGATGGTCTCCGCGCTCCCCCGCGTGGCGGTGATCGGAACGGGTGACGAGTTGGTGCCCGTGGGTGAAAAGCCCGGACCCGGACAGATCCGCCGCACCAACATCGCCGCCCTTTTCTCGGCTCTGGAGCTGGCCGGGTATCCGCCCTCCGAGACCGGATGCCTCCGCGATGACCCTCAATCCCTCCGGACGGCGCTGGAGGGGATCCTCTCACGCAACGACGTGGTGGTCCTGACCGGGGGTGTTTCCAAGGGGAAGCGGGACCATGTGCCCGAAATCGCCCGGCAACTCGGCGCCCTGCCCCTCCTGCACGGCATCGCCCAGCGCCCCGGCAAGCCGATGGCGGTCTGGAACATTCCTGACGGCCCCGTGATCTTCGGCCTGCCCGGCAACCCGGTCTCGGCACTGGTCTGCCTCCACCGCTATCTCCTTCCGGCGCTCGGGTCTTGGAGCGGAGCGGTTCCCGTCGCTTCGCCCCGGAAGAGACTCTCCGGAGGCTTCGCGCGCCCCCCCGGACTGACGCTCTTCCTTCCGGTTGTTGCGGAGAGCAACGGGTCGGCGCGACCCCTTCCGGTTGCCAACTCCGGCGACTTCGCCGGACTGATCGGCTCCACCGGATTCCTGGAACTGGATGAAACGTTTGCAGAGGGGGGTGAGGCACCATATTTTGCATGGGCCGCATCATGAACCCTACCGCACCCGCTCCAACCTGGAGCCATCTCGACCCCTCCGATAACCCGATGATGGTCGATGTCTCGGCCAAGCCGGTCACCGCCAGATCGGCCCGCGCCGAGGCGCTCATCGCCCTGCCTCCCGAGGTGGAGGCCCAGCTCCGGGACGGGGAGATCAGGGTGCCGAAGGGCCCCGTGTTCCACACCGCCATCATCGCCGGAACCATGGCCGCGAAGAAGACCGCGGAGTTGATCCCCTTCTGCCACACCCTCCCCCTCGACGGGGTGAAGATCGCGATCGCCGCCGCCGGACAAGGACTGCTCCGCATCGAGGCCTCGGTGAAGGCGACCCACAGGACGGGTGTCGAGATGGAGGCGCTCACCGCCGCGACCGTGGCGGCGCTGACCGTCTTCGACATGTGCAAGGTCTTTTCCAGCGCGATGGAAATCCGGAGTGTGCGCCTGCTCGAGAAGCTGGGAGGCAAGGCCGATTATCACGCCGATCAGGCCACGCGATGAAGCCGCCTCTCCGAGGTCTCCTGCTGGCCGGGGGAAAAAGCACCCGGATGGGACGCGACAAGGCCTCGATGATCCTGCGTGGGAATGGGCAAACGCAGGCGGCGAACGCCCTGCGGCTGCTTGAGGGAAGCTGCGCTGGGGTATTCCTTTCGCTCCGCGAGGGTCAGGAAAAACCGGAGGGTTGCGGCTCCGTGGAGATCCTGCGCGACGCGGTCTCCTGCGGCGGTCCTCTGGCCGGGATCCTGACTGCCATGAGGCACGATCCGGAGGCGGCCTGGCTGGTCCTTGCCTGCGACCTCCCCTTTGTCGACGCGGAGGTGGTCTCGCTCTTGCTGGCCGGTCGCGACGACGCCCCCTTCACGGCATTTGCCAGTGCCGCTGACGGATTGCCGGAGCCGCTCTGCGCGGTCTATGGGCCCGCGGCGCTTCCCATCCTCGAGGAGCATGCCGCACGGGGCCATGTCTGCCCCCGGCACATCATGGCGGAGGAGGGGGCCCGGCTCCTGGAGCTTCCTGCGGCGGCGCGTCACGCCCTGGAAAACATCAACACGCCGCGGGATCTTGAAATGATGACCCGTTTCGGCGATCCCGGCGCCGACGCGCCGGAACCCGCCGGAAAGACTCCGGGCAGGGAAGTCCGCTTGGGATGGTTCGGCTTTCTCGCCGAACAACGTGGCCGCCGCGAGGAGATGCTTGTCACCCCGGCGGGCACCGTCGGGGAGTTGTTCGCCGAATTGGCCGCCCGTGACAGAACGGGCGGATTTACTTCCGGTGTCCGCTTCGCGGTCAATGATGAGTTCGCCCCGCCGGATCACCCGCTCAACGCCGGTGACAAGGTGGTCTTCATGCCCCCTTTTTCGGGAGGGTGACACGCCGTGAACGTGGATTTCTCCATAAGTCACCATCCCCTCGACATCGCGCCACTGCGTGAGGCGATCGCCTCGCCCGACTGCGGCGGCTTTGTCCACTTCGAGGGGCGCGTGCGCAACCATCATGCCGGCCGAGCCGTGACTGCCCTGCGTTACGAGGCCTACCGCGAACTGGCTGAGAAGGAGGGTGCGCGCATCGTCGCGGAGATCTCCCGGAAGCACGGGGTGAGGGCGGCCGCCGTCCATGCGGTCGGCGACCTGCGTCCCGGCGACCTCGCCGTCTGGGTGGGGGCCGCAGCCGCCCACCGCGAGGCGGCATTCGCCGCATGCCGCGAACTGATCGACGCCATCAAGGATCGGGTGCCGGTCTGGAAGCACGAGACCTATGCCGATGGCAAGTCGTCATGGATCGCGGGTTGCGACCATGCCGGCACCGCCGGAAACCCGGATCACCCGTGAACGTCGAACTCCACGATATCTGGATCTCGCCCGGCCATGATTTCAAGGGGCGTCACGGGCTTGGGCGCCTCGGGCATGGAGTGAGGCGTGTCGCGGAGGTTCTCTGCCATGCCGGAAAGGGAATCGAGGGGGACCGCTACCATGGCGAGAATCCCGGGGGCAAGACACAGATCACCTTTCTCTCGCTCGAGGTTGTCGAGGAGATGCGCCGAACGCTTGGAATTGCGCTTCCCGATCCCTCCGTTCTCAGGCGGAACGTGCTGATCTCCGGAGTCGATCTCAACACCCTCATCGGACGGAAATTCCGTCTTGGCGGTCTCCTCTTCGAGGGGATGGAGGAGTGCCGTCCCTGCTACTGGATGGATGAGGCCGTCGCGCCGGGGGCCAACGCCTTTCTGGCCGGGAGGGGAGGACTGCGCTGCAGGATCCTTGAGGACGGGATCCTGCGTTGCGGACCCGCACAGCTGGAGCTATCCGACTCCGGAGTGGAAAACGCCGGGGGCTGACCGTACGCTCCGTTCATGGCCACCCGTCCCGATCCGGAGGAAGAAAATCCGGGCATCAGCCCGTGCCGCGCCCTGCGTCAGGAGGAAGGGCGGGAGACGGAGGTCGCCGAGGAACTCACTACCGAACGTCCCCTGCAGATCGTGGTGAACGGGCGGGCGTTCTCCATGACCATGAGGACTCCCGGTGCCGAGCGTTATCTGGTCAGGGGTCTTCTCCATGCCGAGGGAATCTGCAGCGACGGGTTCCTGTCATACGAGCAGGCTGAGATGGAGGACGGGACGCTGGTGAACGTGAGGATCGCCGATCAGGCGCGGACCGACGCGCCGCGCACGCTCGCCTCCACCTCCTCCTGCGGGATCTGCGGCAGGGAGTCGACGGGTAGGCTCTTCGAGGGGGTTTATCCCGTGCTGAGGGAGCAGTCGGTCTCGGCCGCTGATCTGGAAAGAATCCACCGGAATGCCGGACAGCTTCAGCGGACCTTCCGCGGAACGGGGGGAAGTCACGCCGCGTCAGCCGCCAAGGCCGGAGGGGAGGTGCTGGCGTTGTTCGAGGACATCGGGCGCCACAACGCCGTCGACAAGGTGGTCGGATTCCTTCTCGAGAACGGTCTTGCGGAACAGGCCGACGTGCTCACGGTCAGCGGACGGGTCTCCTTCGAGATCGTCCAGAAATGCGCCCGGGCCGGCATTCCCATCCTCTCGGCGATCTCCGCCCCCTCCTCGCTTGCCGTGGAAACGGCGCGGCGCTGGGGGATCACGCTGGCGGGGTTCTGCCGCGAGGGGCGGGCCACCTTCTACAGCGGATTGCACAGGGTCCGCCGCTCGATGACGGAACTTCCCACCGGAAGAGAAACCGCATAAAAAACTCACATCATGACGAAACCAAAGGACTCCGCCGGAGGCTGGGGGGCGCTCAACTCCTCGATGCATTTCCTCCGCAGGGAGGGATTCCTCAAGGGGAACGCGACTCTCCTGCGCATGAACAAACCGGGCGGCTTCGACTGCCCCGGATGCGCATGGCCCGATCCGAAGAACCACTCGGTGGCGGAGTTCTGCGAGAACGGCGTCAAGGCGCTCACCTACGAGACCACGCACAAGCGGGCGGATCCCGAGCTCTTTGCGAGGCACACGGTCTCCGAGATGAGGGGTTGGGACGACTTCACGCTTGAGAACGCCGGACGCCTGACCCAGCCGATGGCCTACGATCCCGAGACGGATCACTACGTCGGGATCACCTGGGAGGAGGCCTTCTCGCGGATCGCGACGCAGTTGCGCAGCCTTGGATCACCCGACGAGGCGATCTTCTACACCTCCGGACGCACCAGCAACGAGGCGGCGTTCCTTTACCAGTTGCTGGGACGCCTCTACGGGACCAACAACTTCCCCGACTGCTCGAACATGTGCCACGAATCGAGCGGTGTCGGCATGGGCGAGTCGATCGGGACCGGCAAGGGGACTGTCTCGCTGGAGGATTTCGAGAAAGCCGACGCCATCTTCATTTTCGGCCAGAATCCGGGAACCAATCACCCGCGCATGCTCACCGAACTGCAGCGGGCCTCCAAGCGCGGCGCGAAGATCGTGAGCTTCAATCCCCTCAAGGAATCGGGACTGCTCGCCTTCACCCATCCGCAGCATCCCGTCGACATGCTGCTCAACCGGAGCACCCCCATCAGTTCCAGCTACTATCAGGTGAGCGTCGGCGGGGATCTCGCGGCGGTCCGGGCCATGATCAAGCACATCCTGGAGCTTGAGGAATCAAGACCCGGCATCCTCGACCGCGCGTTCATCGGGGAGCAGACCCATGGGTTTGACGCGTTCCGCGCCATGGTGGAGTCGACCCCGTGGGAGGAGCTTCTCAGCCAGTGCGGCCTGAGCCGCGAGGAGATCGGGGAAGCCGCTGAAACATACATCCGAGCGGAGAGCGTCATCTGCTGCTGGGCGATGGGGCTCACCCAGCACAGGCACGGCGTCGCCAACATTCAGGAAATCGTCAACCTCCTCCTGCTGCGCGGGAACATCGGCCGTCCCGGAGCGGGCCCCTGCCCGGTGCGCGGGCACAGCAACGTACAGGGTGACCGGACGATGGGCATCACGGAATTCCCGACCGAGTTCTTCCTGAGCGCCTTGGAAAAAAACTTCGGGTTCACCGCCCCCAGGAAGCACGGTTATTCGGTGATCCACGCCATCAAGGCGATGGCGGAGGGGAAGGCGCGCTTCTTCCTCGGCATGGGCGGGAACTTCGCCTCCGCCACCCCCGACTCCGACCTGACGTGGAGGGCTCTCTCCAACTGCGACATGACCGTCCATGTCTCCACCCACCTCAATCGCAGTCATGTGATCCACGGCAAGTCCGCGCTGATCCTTCCCTGCCTCGGGCGCTCCGAGGCCGATTATCAGGCAAGCGGTCGGCAGTCGGTGACCGTGGAGGATTCCATGAGCATGGTGCATGCCTCCACCGGCATCAACAAACCTGCCTCTCCGGAACTCTGGTCGGAGCCCGCCATCGTGGCCGGCATCGGCCGCGCACTCTTCCCCGACGGCCCGGTCGACTGGGAGTCCCTCGTCGGCGACTACGATCTCATCCGCAAGCGCATCGAGGCCGTGATCCCCGGCTTCGAGGGCTACAACGAGCGGATCAAGGAGCGCGGGGGTTTCCATCTCCGCAACCCGGCCTCCCACCGGGAGTGGAAGACCGCGAACGGCAAGGCAAACTTCAGCGCCAACCCGCTGCCCGATCTTTCGATCGCTCCCGGCCGCCTGCGTCTCATGACGGTACGCTCCCACAACCAGTACAACACGACGGTCTACGACTACGGCGACCGCTACCGCGGGATCGACGGGGAGCGCCGCGTGATTTTCCTGAATGCGGAGGACATGCGTGGACTCGGTCTGGACGAGGGTGCGAGGGTGACGCTGAGGAGCCACTCGGGGGATGGTGTCGTCCGGCGCGCCCCGGGCTTCCGACCCGTCGCTTACTCCATCCCGCGCGGATGCGCCGCTGCCTATTTTCCTGAAACCAACGTCCTGGTCGGCATCGACGACCACGCGCTCAAGAGCTTCACCCCGATGTCCAAGTACATCGAGATCACGCTCGAGCGGGAGTAGGCGTAGGAACGAGATTAAATCAGCGCTTCCCGGCACCTCGCTGTTTGCAGTGGGTTGATTGAAAGATGTATTTTCACGCAACGGGCGCAAAGGTCGCAAGGTGGGATCAAAGAGTAGGGCCCGATGGAGCGGAGGAGGGCTGAAAGATGAAAAATGAAACTTGAAACCGGAAAGCTGAACCAAGCCGCTGGGATGCAGCGCGGTAGACTACGAAGCAGTGTTAGCCCCAACGGGGCGGCACCCCTTTGCGATCGTTGCGTCCCTTTGCGTGAAACTCATTCCATGCCTTTTTGGAACATTTCCCCACTCCCAATAGCGAAGAGCCCGCTTCCCTAACAAAAAAACCGGAGCATCCGCGTTGCGGAGCTCCGGTTTTTCAATGATCAGCGCGGCTTGCGCGGCCGGGATCAGCTCTTCTTTTTGGCTTTCTTTTCGGGCAGTGCGGAGGCCTTCCATGCCTTCTCGATCAGCCCCTTGAGAACGATCGCCTCCTCCCAGCTGTTGGGGAGGCTGTGGAGGTTGTAGCCGCCGGCGATGGGGCCCATCTCAGGGCAGACATAGAGTTCACGTCCGGCCTGATTTCCCTGGCGCCAGACGCGGAAGAGAGCCTCGGCGAAGGGGAGCCACTCCTGGATCTCCGGGGTGAGGTTTCCCTTCCCGTCGGTGACGGGAATCTGACAGTGGTGGCCGTTGAAGGGGCGGAGATGGAGGAGTTGCGCCCGCTGGATCAGCTTCGGTTGGACAAGGAGCTTCTCGGCGTAGTTGCCGGGGTGCAGGTGCTTGACCACCGAGACATGCGAGTAGTCGAGCGTCATCGGGAGGTATTTGCCGGTAATCTTCCGGTAGCCGTCGGCCAGGGCATAGGCTTTCTCCGGAGTCTCCGTGCAGGTGTCGCGGTGGATTTCCACGGAGGGTTCGCAGCCGATAGCCTCCGCCTCTTTCATGAGCTGCAGGGTGAGTTTGAGTGCCTCCGGGGTCAGGGTGTCCTCGTCGGCCAACTGGACATTGATGAAGTGGCCACCGTTGTCGGCGTTCTGCTTGAGCAACTTGCGGAATTCCCCGGCCCTCGCGGAAGAGAAGTAACCGTTGATCGTCAGGCCGTATTTGTCGGCCAGTTTTTTGATTTCAGGCGTGGCCAGCGTCGCCAACCCATCAAATCCGGCCTCTTTGATGGCCTTGACCTTGCGTTCGAGGGACCATTCCTTCTTGGCGCTGGGGTACTCCATCAGCGACCACATTGCCGCGATCATGCGGAGCCTCGGGGGATTTTCCTTTTTCATGGCTTTTTTGTTTTTCATGGGGTGATCCGTGAATTTCAGCGTTTGCCGCGGCCGGGGAAGGTGAGTTCGGCGACGCCGGATTTGTCGAGTTCGCCAAAGCCCTCTGCAACCATCCGGTCATACTGCTTCTTGGTCGCCTCGGCGAGGGGGAGTGTGAGTCCCTTTTCCACGGCCAGGGCCAGGGCGATGCCGCTGTCCTTGGCGGCATGGGCGCCGGAGAAGAAGCAGGAGTGGTCGCGGTTCTGCATGTCCTCGCCGTCGGTGACGAGTACCCGGGAGTTCGCGCCGGTCTGGGAGAAGACCTCCCGCAGCATGGTCAGGTCGAGGCCGAGGGCCTCCCCCAGCCCCAGTCCCTCGGCGAGGCCGGCGGTATTGATGTTCATGACCATGTTGACGAGCGCCTTGACCTGCGCCGCCTTGCCGGTGGTGCCGATGTGGCGCAGCGAGACGCTGAGATCCTTGAGTATCGGTTCGGCTCGGCGGAAGGCCTGATCGGTGCCGCCGGTCATGAGGTAGAGGGTTCCCTCACGCGCCTGGGTGATGCTAGAGGCCATGCAGGCTTCCAGGGATTCGGCACCCGCCTTGTGGGCGAGTTCCTCGACGGCGAGATGGACGGCGGGGGAGACGGTGGCGCAGTTGATGAAGAGCTTTCCCTTTGCCCCGTTCAGCAGGCTGTCCCCCTGCGGTTGAAAAATCGCATGCATTGCCTTGTCGTCTGTGACGACGGTGATGATGACGTCGGCCAGTTCCGTGACGCGGGCGAGCGATACCGCTGCTTCCGCGCCGATTTCGGCGGCAAGTTCGACGGCCAGCGGGGCATGGCTGTCAAAGACGGCGGTGACGCTGTATCCCTGGTCCTTGAGGCGGCGTGCCATGTTGGCGCCCATGCGACCGACTCCGACGACTCCGATGGTTTCTTTGCTCATGATGTGTGTGTTGGTTGTGAGGTGATCAGGCTGCGAAAAAGGGATTGGCTCTCTTCTGTTCCGCGACAGTGGTGAGGGGGCCGTGCCCGGAGCAGAGGATGGTCGCATCAGGCAGGGTCAGCACTTGCTCCCGATTATTCCGCACGGCGTCGGCGTAGGAAACCATGCCGCCCCCCATGGAAGCAGCGAAGATCGAGTCGCCGACGATGGCGACCGGTTGGACAAGTCCGCCCACGACAAAAGTCACGCCACCCGCGGCATGACCGCTTGTTTCGCGCGTTTCCACGGTCAGGTTTCCGATCGTAAAGGAGCGTCCGGGCTGGAACGACTCGGCTCCCGCCAGCGGCTCCTTCACGCAGACCCAGGCGTGGGCACCGGTTTTCTCCAGCAACCTGTCGAGGTCGAGGACGTGATCAGTGTGGATGTGGGTGATGAAGATCTGCTTCACCCTGAGGCCGTGGGCCTCTGCGAAATCGAGCATCGGTTGACCGTCGGCCCCGGTGTCGAAGAAGGCTGCCTCGCGCGTGGCGGGATCCCAGACGAGATACGAGTTCACCGTCATGTCCTCGAAGACCGTGTTGAAGCAGGCAAGCCCCTCCGGTTCGGCGACCGGCGCGGGTTGGTAGCTGCCCTTGGCCAGGGCCAACAGGGCGTTGCCACCCAGCCCCAGCGGTTTCGACACTTTGGCGATAGCCGCCTCGTCGAGCTCCCCTCCCTTCAGGGATTGGATTGCCGTGAGGCTGATCCCGGTGAGTCCGGCGAGCGCCTCGTCGGTGATGGATTGTCCGCGTTGAGCCTTGCCGATGATGTCGGTGAAGCCGTCTTCAAGTGGAATGTTATGGGCCATGGTTGGGAAAATGCAGAGAGTTCCTTTTCAGGCGGGATTTGTCCAATGGGAAGTTCCGACGACGGGGGTTATGCACAGGGATCCGTAACGGATGCGAAGCAACGGCCGGGTTAGCCAAAGGGATAAAGGGGATTTTAAGAAGACATGGCAGAACTTCGATGCGGTTGGTCTGGGATCATCCTTGCAAGTTCACTTGCAAGAGTGAGACCAAGAGACAACCGGCTTTGCAGTACAAAGCCCATGTCTGCTGGATAGCATTCGCTGAAAATCAGCCTCGGATCGCTCACGGGACCAAGGGCTCGGTGGTGAGCATCCCTTTTATCCCATTCATCCCTGTAAAAAATCTCCGTGCATCTCCACCCCTGATTCCTTGAAGAATCAGCGGTTCCCTAACGCACGATGCCGCGTTCGCTGGTGGCGATGAATTCCGCGAGATGGGTGACGAGTTCCGAGGAGGTGAACTGAGTCCTGAGCGCCTCCAGTCCCTGGCTGGTGTTGAGATTGCTGCGGTAGACCAGCTTGTAGGCTTCGCGGAGTTCCCGGATCGCTTCCGGCGCGAAGCCGCGCCGCTCGAGTCCCACGAAATTCACGCCGCGGATCTCCGCGGGGTTGCCGTCGGCGATCATGAAGGGAGGGACATCCTGGACGATCTTGGTGCAGCCGCCGACGATCGCGTGGGCGCCGATGCGGCAGAACTGGTGGACGCCGCTGAGTCCCCCGATCACGGCATGGTCGGCCACGACGACATGGCCGGCGAGGGTTCCGTTGTTCGAGAAGATGACATGGTCGCCGACGATGCAGTCGTGGGCGATGTGGGCGTAGGCGAGGAAGTTGCCGTGGCTGCCGACGCGGGTCACGCCGTTGGGGGCGGTGGCGCGATGGATGGTGACGAATTCACGGAAGGTGTTCCGGTCGCCGATCTCCAGATAGGTCGGCTCGGCCTCGTACTTGAGATCCTGGGAGCGCTGGCCGATCGAGGAGTAGGGGTAGAACTCGTTGCCCTCCCCGATCGTGGTCGGGCCGGAGATGGTAACATGGTTGTGCAGGGTGCATCCCTCGCCGAGCCTCACGTTCGCCCCGATGACGCAGTAGGGGCCGATGTGCGTCGTCTGCCCGATGTGGGCACTGCTGTCGATGATCGCCGTGGGATGGATGCGCGCCATCGGAGGGGTCACTTGTTTACGATCCCGAAGAGAAGGATGCCCTCGGAGACCACGTCCCCGTTGACCACGCACTTGCAGGTGGCCTTGCCGAGGTTCTTGCGGGCCTTGAGCATCTCCACATGGATGAAGAGGGTGTCGCCCGGGAAGACCGGCTTCCGGAACTTCACCTCGTCGGCGCTCATGAAGTAGCCGATCTTCCCGGAGTTCTCGGTCTTGCGCATCATCACGATGGAGGCGACCTGGGCCATCGCCTCGACCTGCAGGACGCCCGGCATCACGGGATGGCCCGGGAAGTGTCCCTGGAAGAAGGGTTCGTTGATCGTGACGCTCTTCACGCCGACCGCCTTGGTCTCGCCGTCGAACTCCACGACGCGGTCGACCATCAGGAACGGGTAGCGGTGGGGAAGGACGCGCATCACCTCGTTGATGTCCATCACGGGTGCGGAGGAGGTGACGGGTGTCGGTGCCATGGCGAGCAGGTCGCTGTGGCGCTTGGCGACGGCGCGGGCCAGCTCGGTGTTCGGTCCGTGGCCGGGCTTCACTGCGACGATGTGTCCCCGCAGGGGGCGCCCGGCGAGAGCGAGGTCCCCGATGATGTCGAGGATCTTGTGGCGGACGAATTCGTCCTGGAATCGGAGCGGTTCCTTGCTCAGGACGGACTCGCCGCGGATGACGAGGGCGTTCTCGAGGCTTCCCCCTTTGATGAGTCCCTTCTCCATGAGATGCTTCACATCCTCGTAGTGGACGAAGGTCCGCGCAGGGGCGATCTCCTTGGCGTAGACCTCCGGGGTGATCTCGAGCGAGAGATACTGGGTGAAGCGGCCGTCGTGATTGGCCTGGGTGCAGGAAATGCGGAACCCGTTGTGGGGGAAGACCGACAGGATCGAGCCCCCGGCCGTCTCCAGATGGATCGGTTGGCCCGGTTCGAAGGGCGAGCGGGCCTCCTCCTGATCGACGATACCCGCCTCGCGGATGAGGGAGACATAGGGGGCGGCGCTGCCGTCGCCGATGGGAGGCTCGTTCGCATCCATCTCGATTAGGGCGTTGTCGACGCCGAGGCCGGCCAGAGCCGAGAGGACGTGCTCGACGGTCTGGATCTTGGCGTTTCCCTGGACGAGGGTGGTCGCCCGCTCAACGGTCTTCACATGGTCGACCAGCGCGTCGACGACCGGTTCATCGGGGAGGTCGGTGCGGCGGAACTTGTAACCGTGCCCGGCGGGTGCCGGATGGATGGTGAGGGTGACGTTGCCGCCGTTATGCAGGGCGCTGCCGGTGAGGCTGGCGGATTTGGCTAGGGTGCGCTGGTGCTCCATGGGTGAAAAATCTGATCTGTTGAGAATGATCTTAACGTGTTCCGGGAAAGGGGGAAGTGAAGTCGTCGGTGGCGGAATTAGGGGGAATCGTGAGCGACACGCCCGTCTTTCATGCGGATGCGCCGGTCGGCCAGGGCCGCCACGGAATCGCTATGGGTTACCATAATGACCGTGGCGGTGCGGCGTGAAGCAATCTTTGCGATGACTTCGAGGACCTGGGAGGCATTGGCACTGTCCAGATTGCCGGTCGGTTCGTCGGCCAGTAGGAGGGAGGGCCCGTGGACGAGTCCCCGGGCGATGGCGGCACGCTGCATCTCGCCGCCGCTGAGTTGATGGGGAAAGTGGCTCGAGCGCCGGGCCATCCCGACTTGATCGAGCATTTCCAGAGCCTTGGCCCGGGACTCGCGGGCATCATCCCCCCGCAGGAGCAGGGGAAGCTCCACATTCTCCACGACGGACATGGAGGGGAGGAGGTTGAAGAACTGGAAGACGATGCCGAGCTTCAGCCTCCGGTAGAGGGTCAGCTCCCGGTCATCGGCCCTCTCGAGGTGGACGCCGTCGACCACCACCTCGCCGGAGGTCGGATGGTCGAGCCCCCCGAGAAGGTTTAGAAGAGTGCTCTTTCCGGAGCCGCTGGGACCGGTGATGGCGACGAATTCCCCGCGGCCGATCTCCAGGGAGACTGAGTCGAGGGCGGTCACCGGAGGAGTGCCGTAGGAGCGGGAGGCTTTGACGAGACGGATCATGCCGTTCACAAATGAACGGCCGGCCATGTCCGATCAAGCTCCCTTCCAAGTTCCTCCTCAGGAAGCCTTCCGCATTCTCGGGGAGACACCCGATCTCATCGCCGTGGAGAAACCGCCGTTCCTGCTGGTTCACCCCACCAAGCCGGGAGGTCCCGTCACCCTCTGGGACAGGTTGCGCGAGTTGCTTGCCTATGAGATCGCGGGCGGCGGGCAGGTCTCGCTGATCAACCGCCTCGACCGTGAAACCAGCGGCATCGTCCTAGTGGCCAAGAATGCCGCCGCAGCCCGCGCCTGCACCATGGCGATGGCTCGAGGCCAGATCTCCAAGGAGTATCTCGCGATCGTCACCGGATGGCCGGAGGAGGAAAGGTGGTCGGTCACCGAGCCGATCCTCAGGCTGGGCGAGGTGGAGCATTCCCGGATCTGGCTGAAGCGGGCCGTCCATCCGGAGGGAGCTCCTTCGCATACCGACTTCACCGTTCTCCGACGGGTTGTTCACCCCCGGCATGGCCCGATGGCCCTCATCCATTGCATTCCGAGGACGGGCCGCACCCACCAGATCCGCGTCCATCTTGCCCATTCCAGTCATCCCGTGGTGGGGGACAAGATCTACGGTCCCTCCGAGGAGTGCTACCTGGAGTTCATCGAGACCGGTTTCAACGATCGTCTTCACGAGAGGCTCTGGCTACCGCGCCACGCCCTGCACTCCTGTTTTCTGGGGGTTTCCCTTTCGGGAACCGCGCACTCCTGGCAATCGCCCCTGCCGCACGATCTTGAAGATCTGCTGCAAGGTGAGTGAGCCCAAAAATTGGAATAGAGGCGGGGTGACCGAAGGAAGAAGTTAAAAGGTTAGAACGTTAAAGAGTTAAAATGTGGTTGAGGGAAAGGTCGATGACGGCACTTTGCGCCCCAAATGTGTGGCTTCTTTTGTGTTGAGAGTTACCTCGGATTGGTTTGACCCCTTTTAACCTTTTAACACTTCCACTTTTTAACCCAATCGCCGCTCACCATCTTGGTGAACGCCCCAGATCAGTTGTCAGGGTTCGATTCCAAAATCCGGGTTGATCGCCCCCCGTGACGGGATTGACCTGACAAAAGCGCTCGAAAAACCCGGGTGATCTGAAAGACTTGTCAACCACCGCCATGGCCGCGCCCCGCTTCCCCTTTCTCCGATGGCTACCCTGGTTGCTTCTGGTGACCGGGTTGTTTGCTTTCTGGAAGATGAGAAGTTCCGCGGAACCCGAGACCTACATCACCGGCACGATCATCAGGGGAACCCTCGAGGATGCCGTCACGGCAACCGGCGTGCTGGAGGCCAGCCAGTATGTCGATATCGGGACGCAGGTTTCGGGCATCCTGAAGAAAATCGCCGTCCAGATCGGGCAGACCGTGAAGAAAGGCGATCTCCTCGCGCAGATCGACCCCACCCTATTCAGGGCGCAGGTGATCCAGGAACAGGCGAACCTGAAGGATCTCAATGCGAGACTGGTTTCCGCCGAGGCCACGCTCAAGCTTGCCGACCAGCGCTTCGAGCGGAACCGGAACCTCGTCAAGAGCGACGCCGTCAGCATCGACGAGGTCAATTTCTCGGAGGCTGAGTTCGAGCGGTCAAAGGCCGCAATCGACGCCATCAAAGCCCAGATCGAGAAGGCCCAGGGAAGCCTTGATGCCGCCACGGCGAACCTCGGATTCACGAAGATCAGCGCGCCGATCGACGGGACGGTCATCCAGATCCAGGCCCGCGAAGGACAGACACTGAACGCCAACCAGACGGCGCCGATCATCTTCCGTCTGGCCGATATGGCAACCATGACCGTGAAGGCGCAGGTCTCCGAGGCCGATGTCCCGAGGATCCGCCCCGGGGCTTCGGTCTATTTCACCTCCCTTGGGGATCCCGACACGAAGCACGAGGGGAAGGTCCGCGGCATCGAGCCGAGCCCCACCACGACGAACCCCCCGATCTTTTACAACACCCTTTTCGATGTCCCGAATCCCGGATTGGCCCTCATGCCCTCGATGACCGCCCAGGTCTTTTTTCCGATGATGCGCCGGGACGATGTCCTGCTCATGCCGCTTGCCGCCATCGATTACGCGGCCCGCCGCCCCTCGTCTGGAAAACCATCTGCGAAAAAAACTGCCGCGGATGCGGGCACGAGGGTCTTCGTGCTGCGTGACGGAAAGCCGGTCGAGGTCTCCGTCGTCCTGGGAATGAAAAACCGCGTCACCGCCGAGGTGGTGTCGGGTCTCTCGGTCGGCGATCAGGTCATCACCGGCCCCATCGAAATGCGGCAGAAGGCCCGCCTCCGCTGATGGAGATCCCGGACGGAGCAGGGGCGGGGAAGGCTCCCGCCATCCTCCTTCGGGGGATCGTGAAGGATTACGAATCGGGCGCCGCCTCGACGCGCATTCTCCACGGCATCGACCTGAGGATCGAATCGGGTGAATTCGTCGCCATCGTCGGTCCCTCCGGATCGGGAAAGACCACGCTGATGAACATCCTCGGCCTGATGGATTCGCCGACGGCCGGATGTTTCGAGCTCCAAGGGAGGGACGTTTCCAGGCTCACGCCCGACCAGCGCGCCGAGGCGAGGGGAAAGACCTTCGGTTTCATCTTCCAGCGCTACAACCTGCTGGCCAACGAGACGGCGGCCGAGAATGTAGGGTTGCCCGGCGCCTACATCGGGATGCCATCCGGGCAACGTAGGGAGAGGGCTGTCAGCCTGCTGGAGGGACTGGGCCTCGGGCACCGCATCGCGAACAGGCCGCCGCAGCTCTCGGGCGGCGAACAGCAGCGTGTCGCCGTGGCGCGGGCGCTCATGAACGGCGGGGAGATCATCCTGGCCGACGAACCGACGGGCGCCCTCGACACGGCCCGAGGCCAGGAGTTGATGGCCCGGATCAGGGGACTTCACCGGCAGGGTCTCACCATCATCCTCATCACCCACGATCCGGGTGTGGCCGCACAGGCCGACCGCGTGATCCGAATTGTGGACGGCGCGATCATTTCCGATCAGCCGACGGAGCGCGCCGCCGAACAGCATATGCCGCCTCAGGAATCGGGTTCCGTTCCCCTGCTCCCTCAGGCTGCGAAGAGGGGGAGGATCGCCCTGCTTGCCGATGCCGCCGAGGCGCTCCGGATGGCTCTTCATGCTCTCCAGGCAAACAGCTTCCGCACCTTCCTCACCATGCTCGGCATCATCATCGGCGTCGCCTCGGTGGTCGTCATGTTGGCGATCGGCGAAGGATCCCGTCGTGACATGCAGAAATGGATGAGCCGTATGGGAACCAACGTGCTGAGGATCGAACCGGGGGCAAAGATGTCGGCCTCAGGCGGCATCCTCACCCTTCAGGATGCCCGGGCGATCTCAGACATCACCCATGCCCAGGAGATTGTGCCGAGGGTCTTCTCGGCGCGTACCCTGCGCTATCGCGACAGGATCTACGCCTGCAGCGTGCTGGCCACGACCCCCTCCTTCATCAGGGCGGAGAACCGGGTGATGGTCCGGGGCGGTTTCTTCGACGAGCGGGACGAGGAGGCGAAGGCCCCCGTGGTCGTGCTGGGGATGAAGTCCTACCTTGAGCTTTTCCCCGACAGGACCGATCCGGTCGGCAAGAGGATCCTGATCGACGGAGCACCTTTCCTTGTCGTGGGCGTGATCACAGTGAGCGGCGGGAGCGCCGATGGGCGCGACCGTGAGGACGATGTCGCCATCATTCCGCTCTCCACCGGCGAGGCACGCATCTTCCGGAGCGTCCGCATCAACCAGATCAGCGTGACGGTCGACGATTTCAGGAACGTCGAGGCGGTGCAGGACGAGATCCGTTCCCGCCTTAACCGCCTCAGGCAGCAGGAGGACTTCAGGATCTTCAACCAGGCCGCGATGATCGAGGCGAACCGCAACACCCAGAACGCCTACCGCTTCCTCCTCGGCGCCGTCGGAGTTGTCTCCCTGCTCGTCGGCGGCATCGGCGTCATGAATATCATGCTGGTGAATGTCGTCGAGAGGACCCGGGAGATCGGGGTCCGCATGGCCTGCGGGGCGCGCAGTCGCGACATCCAGCTCCAGTTCCTCACCGAGGCCGTGATGGTCTGCCTGCTGGGGGGAGTGATCGGGGTGCTTCTCGGGATGCTGGTCTCCGAGTTAGTGACCATCGGGCAATCCAAGGCGGTCGTCACCCTCGCTCCCATCCTCCTCTCCTTCGGGGCGGCCTTCACCACGGGGGTCCTGTTCGGTTTTTGGCCGGCCCGCAAGGCTTCGCGGCTTGATCCCGTGGTCGCACTCAGCTCGGAATAGACATCCCATGTCCCGCGCAATGACCAGACACATCCCATTGGCGGCGCTGCTGCTTGCCCTTGCCGTGCCGGGTTGCTCCACGCCACGCAAGAAGGAGCCCGCTTCTCCTGTGGCCGTTCCGCGGGAATGGAAGTCCACCAGCCTGAAATCGCCGCTCGCCCCCTCCGGTTGGCTCTCCACCTTCCGCGACCCGATGCTCGATTCCGTGGTGCGGGGTGTTCTCAGCGACAACTACGACCTGAAGGCCGCGGCGGGCCGTCTTCAGGCGGCAGTCGCCAAATCCCGCGTCGTCACCGCGGATCTCTATCCCCAACTCGGGGTGACGGCAGGCGCGTCGGTCAACGACACCCCCATCTACAACGCCCAGTCGGTCAACTATCAGATCGATCCGGGCAACTGGAACTACACCGTCAACCTTGCCCTCAGCTGGGAACTGGATGTCTGGGGGCGCCTGAGGTCCCTCTCCAAGGCTGCCAAGGCGGATGCCGCCTCCGCCGCATTCACCTACGAGGGAGCCCGGCTCTCGCTTGCCGGACAGGCGGCCAAAGGGTGGTTCGCCGTGATCGAGAGCCGCGAGCAGGTCCGCATCGCCGAGGAGACGCTGGCCAGCCTGCGCAAAACACGGGATCTGGCCAGGGCACGCTTCGAAAACGGCGCGGTCTCCGCCTTTGACGTGCGGCTCAGCAGTGCCGACGAGATCAACGCCGAGGCGAATCTTGTCCAGCGACGGCAGAACTACGCCGATGCCAAGCGCTCGCTCGAAACCCTGCTCGGCCGTTATCCCTCCGCCGAACTGGAAGACCGTCGCGCTTCCTTCCCCCGTATCATTCCGGAGGTTCCGGCCGGGCTCCCCTCGGAATTGCTCCTGCGCCGTCCCGATCTGCGCGCGGCCGACTGGACTCTCTTTGCATCGGAAAACCGCCTCTTCTCCGCCAGGACCGAGCGGCTTCCGAGGCTGGCCCTCACCTCCACGGCGGGGACGCCCTCGGTCCTGCTTCAGGATATCACCAACGACAGAAGCTTCCTCTACACGGTGGCGGCCAACCTCACGGCGCCCATTCTCGACGGCGGCAGGATCTCAGGGAACGTGAAGTTCACCAAAGCTCAGCGCGACACCGCCGCAGCCACCTACGCCCAGCAGGTGCTCACCGCATTCCGGGAAGTCGAGAACACGCTTTCCAACGAGGCCACGCTTGTCTCCCGCGAACGGCTCCAGGAGAAGGCGCTCGGAGAACTCCGCCTGGCCTACCAGATCGCCACCGTGCGATACAAATCCGGCCAGATCGACATCGTCTCGCTCCTTCAGGCGCAGCGAAGCATGCTGGCCGCCGAGAGTGTCCTGATGAACACGCGCCTCCTCAGGCTCAACAATCGGATCGATCTCTTCCTGGCGCTCGGGGAGAGCATCGGCCAGCGCACCCCTGCCATGCGCTTCCGCGACGAGGCCGTGCTCCTGCCCCTGCCGCAGGCGTAAGGGAGTCACAGCCGAGGAATCTTTAGGCTGAAGGCTGTTGGGCTGTTGGGCTGTTGGGCTGTTGGGCTGTTGGGCTGTTGGGCTGTTGGGCTGTTGGGCTGTTGGGCTGTTGGGCTGTTGGGCTGTTGGGCTGTTGGGCTGAAGCCTCATTTGGGACCATGGGCTCTGTGGTAAGATCACCCCCATCACCGATTCCCTATCACCTATTACCGATATAACCCTCGACCTTCGATTGACGGCACCCGCTGCCCGCGGGCTGTGCCGCCCCTCTGGGGCTACCTTCGGCAGTCTGCCGCGTCACCTCCAGGTGACTTGGCTCTCGACTCTCGACATTGACGGCACTTGCCGCCCGGCAAGCGGTGCCGCCCTTTGGGTCCCGCATCTGCGGGATCTACCGCGCCGCTTCCGAGCGGCTTGGTTCGACTTTTCCTGCAATCAAAACGGCATTTCCAGCGGATCGCGGCGCAAGAGTTCCCAGGCTAGTAGCTCCCTCTTGCGATCGAGTCCCCAACGGTAGCCGGTAAGCTTACCCTTCGAGACCACGCGGTGGCACGGAATGACCACCGCCAGCGGATTGGCTCCGACGGCCTGACCTACTGCACGGGCCGCTCCCGGACGGCCGATGGTTCGCGCCACCTCGCCGTAGGTCATCGTTGTGGCGGCCTTGCTGCGCCGCAGGAATTCCCAGACAGTGAGCTGGAACGGAGTGCCGATGGCCATCACCGGAACCTCCTCCGGGCGTTCCCAAACGGATTTCAGCAGGCCCTCCGATTGCGTCGCCGGTTGCAGGGATGTTGTCGGCCACTCGGCCTGCATGGCCTCAAGCGACTCCTCACGGTTCTCCGTGAATCGAAGGGAGAGAAGGGATGGTCCCGACCAGAGCGCCGCACAGTCACCGAAGGGACTCTGGCCGAAGCCATAGCTCAGTTCGCCGCCGTTCTTGATGGAACGAACCCTGGCATCATGCGGTGATAGCCAGAGATCCATGGAGCCCCACGCCCGGCTTACTTCTCAGGTGCGATCCGGATCAGCACCTCGTTACGGCGCATGAACCACGGGGTCCAGGGAGGATTGTAGTAGGCGAAGAGCGGGGTGCCGGAGACGGTGAGATTCTTGGAGTCCGCCCAGGCGAGGAGTTTTTTTGCAGCGGCCTCGCTGGCGGCGGGATTGCCCGATCCGGAGAAGCGGTAGGCGGCGTAGTGTGCCGCCGGCACTGTCTGAATCGTCACATCGGGATTGGAGGGTGCGGGCGCACCTCTTTCTGCGACCGCCTTGGGCACCACGAAGCTCATAGTGCCCGATTGGGCACCGGTCATCAGGACGGGCGTTGTCATAGAGATCTTTTCCGCGCGGTCGTTGCGGCCCTCGATGAACCGGAAGAGCTTCATGAAGGATCCATCCGCCCCGCGCTTCTGCATCGGCGTGGAGGCCAGCGTGAGGGAAGGGTAGTCGCGGATCTCGAAGGAGCCATCGGAGGAGACCGTCTGGTAGTCGGGGGATTCGTACGAGGCCATCAGGGTGACGGGTAGAAGTGCCAGGAGCAGGAGGGGGAAGAGACGCATGAATCCAGTTCACGACAGGAACGATGCGCCGTCAAAGGCATAAAACCAAATCTCCCTGATTGAAGAGTGGGAGAAAGTGCAGCCATGAGGAGTCGAACCTCAAACCTTCTGATCCGTAGTCAGATGCTCTATCCAATTGAGCTATGGCTGCTTGAAGGGCCGATCACTAAAGCGCAGAACCGACCGTCGGTCAATCCCTTTGCTCACTCTTCTCTTGACGATCCATGGAATCAGGGGAATGATAGCGGCTCAATCTTATCAAGAGTGACGGAGGGACTGGCCCGTTGATGTCACGGCAACCGCTGCGGAGAAATCCGTGGGACCAGGTGCCAAATCCAGCTCCGCAAACGCGGGGAAAAGATGAGATACCCGGCACGGTCGCAGTCGCGACACCAGGTCTCCTCGGCACTCTTGATCGGAACAACGACGAGATCCCATGTCCAAGAAACCCTGGTTCAGTAATCTGAAATGCCGCGAGTGCGGACGTCTCTACGAAAAGGAGGCGATCCATATCTGCGAGTTCGACTTCGGTCCGCTCGAGGCCGCCTACGACTACGATGCCATCCGAGGGACGCTCACCCGCGAGCTTATCGAATCCCGTCCCCAGACGATGTGGCGTTACCGCGAGCT
>JBAPTI010000051.1:0-1677 GCA_049282095.1 Chthoniobacterales bacterium | reverse complement strand
TGCGGATGGAGAATGAAATCCTAAAAAAAGGGTTCGTCAGCGGAATTTGTGGGTAGGTTCAGTCAGTTCGCCGCGGTTGATTGGTTGAGAAAGCGATAGAGCTTGCGACAGGTAGCGTCGATGGCGTTCTGTTCGGTCTCGGAAAGGGGTGGCCAGATCAGTGGCCCCCCGTCCTCTTCGATCAACTGGCGGAGCAACCGCTTGATGGGTAGGCGTTTGAGGTCGGGATCGTCGTGGCGGCGACGGATGATCTCGCCACCGACCAGCCAGAGGTTGTTCCGGTCGCGATTGAAGGTGGATTTGGATGCCTTGCGCCGCAGCAGGTCGAGCAGGAAGGGCGTGAACGCGGCGACGATGGCGGCGCCCGGCGCGAGGTCCGCCGCTGCGCATTGCCATCGCCGTGGCCAGTCGTCCAGATCCGGGCAGGCTTGGCGCAGCAGGGCGATCGCCTCGGATGGGACAATCCCTTGCTCGTCGACTCCCTGCCGTGACCTGCCCATGCTGCTCACCCGTCTGCTCAATGCCTGCCATCATTTTCCAGGATTTGTCTACGTCGGTGCGCGTCTGATCGAGGCGCGCAAGACGATCGAGATCGAGGTGCGCCCGCGGGTCGGGTCGCAGGCCCGGTGCTCGGGCTGCGCGCAGCCGGCGCCGGGCTACGATCAGCTGCCGTTGCGCCGCTTCGAGTTCATCCCGGTGTGGGGCTTCGCGGTCGAACTGCTCTATCGCATGCGCCGCGTGCGGTGCGGCGCTTGTGGGGTCAAAGTCGAGCAGGTGCCCTGGGCCGCCGGCAAACACACCCTCACTCGCGCGTACATGCTGCATTTGGCGCATTGGGCCCGCAAGCTGTCGTGGCTGGAGACCGCACGCAGCTTTCACACGAGCTGGGAGAAGGTCTGCCATGCCGTCGAGTACGTCGTGCAGTGGGGGCTCGAGCACCGGGAGCTGGCGTCGGTCAAAGCCATCGGCGTTGACGAAATCGCCTATGGCCGCGGCCAGCAGTACTTGACGCTGGTCTATCAGATCGAATCCGGCTGCACCCGCTTGCTGTGGGTCGGCAAGGAGCGCACCACCGCGAGCTTTGAGCGCTTCTTCACCCTGATCGGCCAGGAACTCGCGGCCAAGATCGAATTCGTCTGCTCGGACATGTGGAAGCCCTATCTGGATCTGATCGCCAAGCACTGCACCAACGCGCTCAGCATCCTCGACCGCTTTCACGTCGTGGCGAAGATGAACCTGGCGCTCGACGACGTGCGCGCCGCCGAGGCGCGCCGCATGGCGCAAGAGGGTTACGAGCCGGCGCTCAAGAAGTCGCGCTGGTGCCTGCTCAAGCGGCCCGAGAACCTGACCGACAAGCAGCGTGTGCGCCTGCGTGACTTGCTGCGCTACAACCTGCAAAGCGTGCGCGCCTACCTGCTGAAGGAGCAGTTCCAGCAGTTCTGGGAGTACGACTCCCCGACCTGGGCGGGCAAGTTCCTCGACCAATGGTGCACCCAGGCCCTGCGCTCGCGCATCGTCCCCATCAAGAAATTCGCGCGCACCGTCCGCACTCATCGCGAGCTCCTGCTCAACTACTTTCGCGCCCGCAAGGAATTCTCGAGCGGCGTGATCGAGGGCCTGAACAACAAAGCCAAAGTCACCATGAGAAAAGCCTACGGCTATCGAAGCTTTCGTATC
>JBAPTI010000050.1:0-9480 GCA_049282095.1 Chthoniobacterales bacterium | reverse complement strand
GTTGAAGAGGATCGTCGGCAGCGCAGTGTAGAGACCGGGGCTGAGTTGATTGAGGGCTTGCTTACTTAACTGCTCATTCAGTTCACCCGTATTAGGATCATAAAGGACGGCAGAAAGCTTGTTAAAGGTATCAACGTAACTTTGCTGAAGGGCAGTACCATTAAGGAGGTTACCGTTGTTATCAAACTGAAGATTTGGATTGTTCCATAAATTATCGTAGGCCCAACCGGCACTCCCTTTTGCTAGTGCAATCCAAAGATTGCTTTGGTTTTGGGTAAGCTTTCCTGCTGCAGCTTGCTCTGAAGCATATTGGGCTGCATCATCAATAGCATTTTGTCGCGTGTAATCTTGCGCCTGCGCCGAAAGCGTCAAGCCGATCATGCCCAGCAGCGTATAGGCCGCAGGGCGGAGTGTTTTGAGGAGTTTCATGGTATTGGTTTGGTTGGTTTTTGTTGCAATATCAACTTTCGTTTTCTGCTAATAAATCGTGCTGTCATTATGACGTACATCTCTTGAGGTCAATTACTTTCTTGATCCAAGAAAATCAGACACATCCATCAAGCTTATCGACTCAAACTGCCCAACGGCATGTGTTACCTATGTCCTAACCTACGCCCGGGTTTGGTCTCAGGTTTGACGGCACTTTGCTCCCGCAAAGCGGTGCCGCCCTTACAGGGCTGTTCGCTGCGCTTTGCAGGCCCGGCCGTTGCTTCGCATCCGTTACGGCAGTCTACCGCACCCGATTTGTACTCGCTTGCTCCCGCAAGGCTCACCCTTCGGGTCCACCTTCGGTGGCTACAACTCGACCTTCCCAAGGTCTCGTTTCTCGGGCTTGGTTCAGCTTTCATCATTCATCATTCATCATTCATCATTCATCATTCATCCTTTCTGCCTGCTCCTACATCAATGAGTAGGGATCCACATCGAGCGTCATCACCACATCCTCGGGCAGCGTCATGGAGGAGAGGAGTTCCCTCGCCAGTTTTCCCAAAACAGCTCCGGATGAGGACTTCAGGATCACATGAAACCGGTACTGGCCATGGGAGCGCTCAAGGGGCGCCGGCGCGGAATCGGAGACCTCGACGGAATCGGGGGCAAGACCCTTCAGTTTTTTTGCAACGGCCGCGGCGGCATGGGAGGTTCGCTCGGGTGACACCCCCCGCACCCTGACAAGGAGCATCCTGGCAAAGGGAGGATGGCGGAACGCCTCGCGGAAGGAGATCTCCTGTTCGTAGAAGCCCGTGAAATCATGATGCCGCGCATACTGCAGGGAGGGGCTCGCCGGGGAGAATGTCTGGACGATCACCTCCCCCTCGGTCTCCCCCCTGCCGGCACGACCGGCAACCTGAGTGAGGAGTTGGAAGGTCCGCTCCCCCGCGCGAAAATCGGGCGAGTGGAGTCCGATATCGGCATTGATGATCCCGACAAGGGTCACATTCGGGAAATCGAGGCCCTTCGCGATCATCTGAGTGCCGATCAGGATGTCGATCTGACGGGCCCTGAACCTGCCCAGGACATCGGCGTAGGAGCCCCGCTTCGTCATCGTGTCGGCATCCATGCGGGCGATCCGGGCTGAGGGGAAGGCCTTGCGGATCCCCTCCTCCACCCTCTGTGTTCCCAAGCCCGAGTGGCGGATGCCGGGGTCGCGGCATTCGGGGCAGCGTTCCGGCGGGACGGAGGCATGGCCGCAGAGATGGCAGGCAAGCCGGTTCTCATCCCGGTGGAACGTCATGGAGAGGCTGCAGTTCGGACAGCGGCAGACATGGCCGCACTGCTCGCAGAGCATCGAGGTGGCGAATCCCCTCCGGTTCAGGAAGAGGATCGTCTGCTGCCCCAGCTCCAGCCTCTTGGTGATGGCCATCTGCAGCGGTGCCGAAAGCCCGCCGTCGGACTTAGCCCTCTTCCCCTGAAGGCGCAGGTCCACCACCCGGATGAGCGGCATCAACTGCCCATCGGCCCTCTTGGGAAGAGCGAGCAGGCGGTACTTTCCGGTGAGAGCATTGCGGTAACTCTCGATGGAAGGAGTCGCGCTTCCCAGCAGGACGGGACACCCCTCGAGGCGCCCCCTCATCACCGCGACATCACGCGCATGATAACGCGGCGTCTCCTCTTGCTTGTAGGTGTTCTCATGCTCCTCATCGACGATGATGAGGCCCAGGTTGGCAAGCGGAGCGAAGACGGCGCTCCTCGCCCCGATGGCGATCCGTGCCTCTCCCCGCTGGAGGCGCATCCATTCCTCGCGGCGTTCCGCATCGGTCAGATGACTGTGAAGCACGGCCACTCCCGCACCGCCACCCCCCGCATGGTCGAATCTCGACCGGAACCGCTCGACCGTCTGGGGGGTTAGGGAAATCTCGGGCACGAGGACAATGGCGCTTTTGCCCGAATCCAGCACAGCGCCGAGTGTCCGGAGGTAGACCTCCGTCTTGCCGCTTCCGGTCACCCCGTGAAGAAGGAACGGTCTCTGGACCGCTGCGTCGTCCGAACCGCCCATCGCCGCCAGAAGAACCGCGACGACCGCTTCCTGGTCGGGATTGAGCTTGGGAATTCTTCCCGGAAGAACCTGTTCCCCTCCGCCGGGTGATCCCGTGGAGCGAACTTCGCTCAAGCGGATCCAACCCGCCGCAACCAAGGCCCGGAGGGAAGCATCGGATCCGCCGCTCTCCCGCAGCAGTTCATGCACCGGGATCGCCGACGTCGCGGCACGAAGCCTTTCCAGGATCGCGTGCTGCTTCGGAGCCTTTCTGGCAAGTCGCTCGCACTCCTCGGTCGGCGGCATTCCGGAGAGTTCAGCCATCCGGATTTTTTTCCCCGCGATTTTCTCCCCGCGCAGCATGGGTGGAAGCATCGAGCGCATGACGGAGGCAAGAGGGGCACAGTAATAGTCGGCCATCCAGCGCGCGAGCCTCATCATCACGGGGGGAAGGGTGCTCTCGTTCCCGACAAGCCCCTCAATCGGGCGGATGCCGGGGACATCGGAATGCTCCATCAACTCCAGAACGGTTCCGAGCGCCCTCCTGTTGCGCACCCTCACGATCACGCGCTCACCGACGGAAACCCTCCCCCTCAACTCCTCGGGAAGTGCATAATCCAACTCCCTCCCCTCGGACCGATCGATCAGGACGCGGACGAAGGAAGGCATGGGGAGAAGATGGCGGGTCTAGCTTTTTAGCTTTTTAGACTCTAGGCAGGCTAAAAAACAAATCCCTTCCATTCTTCAATCTGCAGTGATGGGTTCCCTAACAGCCTAAAGCCTAAACCGCTAATAGCCTCATAGGCACTGCCTTCGCAGTGCCTACTCCGTAATGATATCCTTGTAGGTCTTGCCCGAGGGGATCATCGGAAGCACGTGCTCGGTGTAGGGGGTCATCACGTCGAGGACGTACGTCTCCTTTGAGTCGAGCATGCGCTGGAGGGCGGCGCGCAGATCCTTCTTGTGGATGACACGCTCGGCGGGAACGCCGAAGCCCTTGCAGATGCCGAGGTAGTCGGGATAGATGCGGCTGAGATCCTTCGGGTCACCGAGGAAGGTGTGGCCGCGGTTGCTGTCGTAAAAACGATCCTCCCACTGGACCACCATGCCGAGGTGCTGGTTGTTCAGGATGATCACCTTGGGGGCGATTCCGTCGATATGGGCCGTGGCCAGTTCCTGGACATTCATCAGGAAGGAGCCGTCGCCGTCGATGTCGACCACCTGCTTGTCGGGACGCCCGAGCTTCGCACCCAGCGCCGCGGGATATCCGTAACCCATGGAGCCGAGACCGGCGGAGGTGACGAGCGTGCGGGGCTTGGTGAAGTTATAGAACTGGGCCGCCCACATCTGGTGCTGTCCGACGCCGGTGGCGATGATGGCGTCACCCTTCGTCAGTTCCATGAGCAACTCAATCACGTACTGAGGCTGGATGGCGTCGGGCGTGTCCTTGTAGCGGAGGGGGTAATCCTTCTTCCACTTCTCGATCTGCTTGTACCAGGCCGGGAAACGGGTGTGCCCCTTTTTCACTGGCTTGCTTCCGGCGCGGTCGAGTTCCCTGTTAAGTCGCGCGAGGGCATCCTTCACATCACCGAGGATGGGAAGCTTCACCGCCTTGTTCTTGTTGATCTCGGAGTTGTCGATGTCGATATGGACGATCGTCCCGTGTTCGCAGAACTTCTCGACCTTGCCGGTGACGCGGTCGTCGAAGCGCACTCCGATCGCGAGCAGCAGATCGGCTTCGTTGACCGCATTGTTTGCGTAGACGGTGCCGTGCATGCCGAGCCACTTGAGTGAGAGGGGGTGATTCTCCGGAAAGCAACCGATCCCCATGAGTGTGGTGGCCACGGGGATCTGGGTGCGCTCGGCAAACTCGGCCAACTCCGCGGAGGCCTCGGCGGTGATCACGCCGCCGCCGCAATAGATCATCGGCCTCTTCGCCGTGGCGATCAGCCCGAGCATCTCCTGCAGGGCCACGTCGTCGGCCCTGCGAACGGGATTGTAGCCGCGCAGGGAGACATTCTTGGGGAAAATGGGCTGGGCGGTCTGATTCTGGATGTTCTTGGGGATGTCGATCAGCACCGGGCCGGGTCGACCGCTCTGCGCGATATGGAAGGCCTCCTTGATGATCCGGGGGATGTCGTTGATATCCCAGACCAGATAGCTGTGCTTCACGATCGGCAGCGTCATGCCGAAGAAGTCGGTCTCCTGGAACGCACCGCGTCCGATCATCTCCTGGGGCACCTGGCCGGTGATCGCCACGAGCGGAACCGAGTCCATGTAGGCATCGGCAATGCAGGTCACCAAGTTGGTGGCGCCGGGTCCGGAGGTGGCCATGCAGACGCCGGCCTTGCCGGTCACGCGGGCATATCCCTCGGCGGCAAAACCGCCCCCCTGCTCATGACGGGGGAGGATGGTGCGGATTTTCTTCGATTTGGTCAGCGCCTGATGGAGCGGCATCGAGCAACCGCCCGGATAGGCAAAGATATACTCCACCCCCTCGCGCTCCAGTGAGGCGACCAGAATCTCAGCACCGTTCATGACGACACCACGCTCTCCGGAAAGGGAGGCTTTGGGCGTTTTCGGTTTCTTGCTGCTCTTGGATTGGGATTTCGAGGCCATGGGTAGGAGTATTATGTCACTTGAAGGAACTCAATGTGTCGAGAGACAAAAAAGGGGAGCCCCGCACTCCGGGGCTCCCCTTGAAGTTATTGGATCAGGACTTAGTTGATCCGGGCGCCAAAGACCATGGCGTTGGTAAGTCCGGTGACATTTGTCCCGACAACCGAGATCGCCTGACCTGAAGCATTCACGGCGGCCGCTCCCTTGAGGTTGTAAGGAGCAGAATTTCCGACGGTAGCGGTATTGGACGTGCCAGTCAGATTTGCCGTGGTCAGCATGACAGCAGAACTGTTGCTGCTGGGGTTGCCGTCCCATGCGAAGGTGTTTGCGGCGGATCCCTTCACCTGCATCAGATTCTGAAAGGACTGGGCGGTTAGGTAGGCAGGAACCAGTGTGTTACTCCAAGCAACAATGGATCCGGCCTCACCTGGAAATCCGGTGTTGGAACCACCGGCAGAGGTCTGATCCAAGGAAGCGCTCTGACTCGTGATGTAGAGCTGACGGTAGTTGCTCATGGTCTGGGTGATCTGCCCCTTGACCAGCGCCCCGGTGATGGCGGGCAGCGCCAGGGAGGCGAGCACGGCGATGATCGAGATGACGACGAGCAACTCGATCAGGGTGAATGCGGCAAGTTTGCTGCGGAGGGATTTGATGTGTTTCATGGGTGATTCGATTGTTGTTTTGGGTCGGATTTCTAGCTGGCGCAACATCGTGCCGAGACCATGTCCGGTCAAGTTCTGTTTTTTCCTTTTTGTCACCTGACTGATAAGGATTTTCAATCCTTCGGCACACGCAGAATCATGACGGCCAGCGGGGGCAGATCCATCACGATCGAACAGGGTCGCCCGTGCGCACCGGATGCCTGCGCATGACACACTTCGTTGGTAACAGCTCCGCTTCCGCCGAAGTCGTGATGATCGGAGTTCAGGATCTCCGCATAGGATCCCGGGCGGGGTACGCCGACCCGGTAGCCATGCCGGACGACCGGGGTGGCGTTGACGATGACCAGCAGATCCGAAGCACCCGAACCTTGTGATGCCTTCCTTAGGAAAGACCAGACGGTGTTGTCGGCGTCGTGGAAATCGATCCACTCGAATCCCTCCGATCGATCGTCCAGCGCGAAGAGTGCCGGCTCGCTCCGATAGATTTCATTCAGCCGCCTCACCAGGCGCTGAATCCCGGCATGGGGCTGATGCTCGACAAGGTGCCAGTCGATGCTGCTGGCATGATCCCACTCGCGCCACTGCCCGATCTCCACCCCCTGGAAGAGAAGCTTCTTCCCCGGATGCGACCACATCCAGCTCAGGAACATCCGGAGGTTGGCAGCCTTCTGCCAGTCGTCACCCGGCATCTTGTTCAGCAATGACCCTTTGCCGTGCACCACCTCGTCATGGCTCAAAACCAGGATGAAATGCTCATGGTAGGCATAGAGCATCGAGAAGGTGATTTCCCCCTGATGATACTTCCGGTGAACCGGCGGGCGCGCGATGTAGCGGAGGGAGTCGTTCATCCACCCCATGTTCCACTTGAAGCCGAATCCGAGCCCCCCATCGTAGACCGGCTTGGAAACACCGGGCCAGGCCGTGGACTCCTCCGCAATCGTCATGATTCCGGGATGACGCGCGTAGCAGGCAGTGTTGAAAGCCTTCAGGAATTCTATCGCCTCGAGGTTCTCGCGGCCGCCGAAGCGGTTCGGAACCCACTCCCCGGCGTTGCGGGAATAATCAAGGTAGAGCATCGAGGCGACCGCATCCACCCGCAAACCGTCGATGTGATACTGGTCGAGCCAGAACAACGCATTCGCGATCAGGAAATTCCTCACCTCATTCCGCCCGTAATTGAAGATCAATGTCCCCCAGTCGCGATGTTCCCCAAGTCGCGGATCCTCATGCTCGTAGAGGGCGGTGCCGTCGAAGCAGGCCAACCCGTGGGCATCCTTGGGAAAATGGCCTGGGACCCAGTCGAGGATCACCCCGACGCCCGCCTGATGCAGCGCGTCGATGAGATGACGGAACTCGTCGGGCGATCCGAAGCGGCTGCTTGGCGCGAAGAAATTGACCACCTGATAGCCCCACGACCCGTCGAAGGGATGCTCCATGACGGGAAGCAGTTCGACATGGGTGAATCCCATCTCCGTGACATAGGAGACCAACTGCTCCGTCAGTTCCAGATAGCTCAACGGCCTGTCTTGCTCCTCGGGGCAACGGCGCCATGATCCCAGATGAACCTCGTAGATGGACATCGGCTCCGCACAAGCATCGCGACGGGCGCGCCGCTCCATCCACCCGCCGTCGCTCCATGCATAGCGACCGAGATCGGTCACCATGCAGGCGGTCCGCAGGTCATGCTGGGCGAAGAATCCGTAGGGATCGGTCTTGAGGAACACATCCCCGTAAGGGCCGCGAATCTCGAACTTGTAATGCGTCCCCTCGGCAACGCCGGGCACGAAGATCTCCCAGATCCCCGATCCCCCGAGACGCCGCATCATGTGGCGACGGCCGTCCCATCCGTTGAAATCGCCCACCACGCTCACACGCTGCGCATTAGGCGCCCAGACAGCAAAGGAGGTTCCCGCGATCCCTGAGATCGTCTTGAGATGCGCTCCAAGTACCCGGTAGGCCTCGAGATGTTCTCCCTGCCCCAGCAGATAGAGATCGACCTCACCCAGCGTCGGGGCGAAGGCATTCGGATCCGCATAGGAAAAGCCAGTCCCGTCGGCAAAAGTCGACTCGATTCTGTAGCCCTCCGGCGAAGCGGGGAAGCCGGTTGGAGCAGGCGCCTCAAAGAGTCCCTCCGCATGCACCTTGGTGAGCGGCAGACGCTGCCCGTCACAACCCTGAAGAACAACGCTGAGCGCTCCCGGATGGAAAACCCGCGCCATGCTTTGGGAGTCGGCACCAACTGAGTCGTTCGGTCGTATTCCGAGGATCCGATGAGGATCGCTATGACGGCACTCCAACAGCGGGTGGAGATCCTCAGGCGGAAGGACAGAGCCGATGGAGGATCCTTTGGACGAAATGCGTTTCATGGCGATCAGCCCATCATGGGCACCCCGGAGAGCCGAGACAAGGGGCTTAAACAGCCTCGAAACGGCTGAGGGTCCGGAAAATCCCGTAGCGCTCGGCGATATCGGCCTTCGAGACCGCACGGAGGCGATCCATGCTGAAGGACTCGACATTGAAACTAGCGATCACGCTCCCCTCGACCACCGCCT
Source organism: Chthoniobacterales bacterium (assembly GCA_049282095.1). Taxonomy (GTDB): domain Bacteria; phylum Verrucomicrobiota; class Verrucomicrobiia; order Chthoniobacterales; family UBA6821; genus UBA6821. The sequence goes on along the minus strand of JBAPTI010000050.1, from coordinate 1,174 downwards.
GGCGCAGGTACTCGAACGGGATCTCCTTCTTCTCGGAGAGATCGGCATCAGAGAGATGGCGGCTTGCCAGATAGCCCGCAAGACCTCCCGCAAAACAATCGCCGGCCCCGGTCGGATCATGGATGTCCTCAAGCGGATAGGCGGGGCAGCTGAAAAATTGACCATCGCCGAAGAGCAGGCATCCATGCTCCCCCTTCTTGATGGCGACTGCCGAGGGCCCCATCTCGCGGATGCGGCGACCTGCCTTGATCAGGCTGGTCTCACCGGTCAGTTCACGCGCCTCGCCGTCGTTGAGAATCAGCATGTCGACCCTTGCAATCAGGCGCTGAAGCTCCTCCTTGGCGATGTTGATCCAGAGATCCATCGTGTCGGCGATCACGAAGTGGGGACGGGTCAACTGATCGAGCACGTGGTGCTGGAGGGCGGGTGCGATGTTGCCGAGCAGAACCATCCTGGCCGACTTGTAGGCCTCCGGGAGATCAGGGGTGAAGTTCTCGAAGACATTTAGTTCCACCGAGCGCGTCTCGCGCTGGTTCATGTCCCACATGTATTCCCCGGACCAGCGGAAGGTCTTTCCCGGAACCACCTGGAGGCCCGCGAGGTCAATGTTCCGCCCCTTGAAGAACTCGATGTGCTCCTTCGGGAAATCCTCGCCGACGATGCCGACAAGATTCACTGAGGAGAAGAAGCTGGCCGCCACGGCGGCGTAGGATGCGGAGCCGCCCAGAAGGTCAGCGCGTTCATCAAGCGGGGTCTTGACCGTGTCGAGAGCGATGGAACCGAGAACGAGTAAGGACATGAAGGAAGGGGTTTGGGCTGAAGACTGAAGGTTGCGAGGAATTGATTACTTGCCGGCCGCGGCACGCTTGTGACCGATGCGTGAGCACCAGAGAACGATGGGCGAGGCGACAAAGACAGAGGAGTATGTTCCGACAAGAATGCCGATCAGGATCGCGAAGGCGAAGTCCTTGAGGACCGCTCCGCCAAAGAAGAAGAGCGCGGCGACCGAAAGAAGCGTGAGTCCTCCGGTCAGCATCGTGCGGCCGAGGGTCTCGTTGATGCTGCGGTTCATCAGCGCCTCGACGCTGCCGCCGGTCCTGTTGCGAAGCCCTTCGCGGATGCGATCGTAGACCACGATGGTGTCGTTGATGGAATAACCGGCGATCGTCAGGAT
>JBAPTI010000049.1:0-60364 GCA_049282095.1 Chthoniobacterales bacterium | reverse complement strand
CCCCCCTGCTGAGAGCGGCGCTTGATGATCCGAGGATCAATGGGAAGCATTTCGACGCGATCGTGCCGGTTCCCCTGCACTCACACCGCGAGCGGGAGCGTGAGTTCAATCAGTCAGTCCTTCTGGCGACCCATCTGGGGAAACAACTCGGCATCCCGGTGAGGGAGTATCTGAAGCGAACCCGCCCCACGGCGCCTCAGGCCGGATTTGACCGTGCCGCCAGGATGAAGAATCTGGAGGGGGCCTTTGACCTTGCCAAGGGGAAGGAAATTCCGCCCGACGCATGCCTGCTGCTGGTGGACGATGTCAGCACGACCGGATCGACCCTTGATGCCTGCGCCGCCGTCCTGATGGAGGCCGGAGCGGCTGAAGTATGCGCCGTGACCGTGGCAAGGGGATGATGTCGGGAATAGGGAATAGGGAATGGGTCATGGGTAATCGGGGAGTGAAAAGAAGTCGGGTCTCGTCGTGAGCCCATCCCCGGGATCCGATTGCCGGGTTCCCAACAGGCTTCCCATCCCCGCCCGGTTTGGTGCAGAATCATCGCCCCATGACCATTTTCAGAAAACCGACCCTCAAGTTCTCCGAGAAAAAGAGAAAAGAGATGCCCGAGGGGCTCTGGACAAAGTGCCCCGGCTGTTCGGAGATGATCCATCACCTCGCCCTCGAGGAGAACATGAAGGTCTGCCCCAAGTGCGGTCATCATTTCAGCATGGGTGCCCGGGAGCGCATCGCAACTCTGGTGGACGAGGGCTCCTTCGAGGAGATCGACGCCGCCATGACCGCCGTCGACCCGCTGGGATTCAAGGGTGTGGCCACTTATGAGGAGCGCCTCAAGACCTATCGGAAAAAGACCGGCCTGATCGATGCCGTGATCACCGGATCGGGAGCGATGGGCGGAAAACCGGTCGGGCTTGCCGTGATGGATTTCTCGTTTCTCGCAGCCACCATGGGATCCGTGGTCGGTGAGAAGATCACCCGCATCATCGAGGCCTCCACGAAGGCCAAGCGCCCCGTCATCATCGTCTGCGCCTCCGGAGGAGCCCGCATGTACGAGGGAATGCTCTCCCTGATGCAGATGGCCAAGACCAGCGGAGCCCTCGCCCGTCACAGCGAGGCGGGGCTTCCCTATATCGCTGTCCTGACCAACCCGACGACGGCCGGCGTGATGGCCAGCTTTGCAACCCTCGGAGACATCACCTTGGCGGAACCCAGGGCAATGATCGGATTTGCCGGACCACGCGTCATCCGCGAGACCACGCACCAGGAGCTTCCGGCCGGATTCCAGACCGCCGAGTTCCTGCTCGAGCACGGCCTGGTGGACGAGATCGTTCCCCGCGCGAAGATGCGCGAGACCATCATCACCATCATCGGCAACCTCATGGGGAAGTAGTCTTTGAGGGATGAAACTTGAGACCTGAGACCTGCCGAAACGGATTCGAACATCGAGTGCCGGGAGGTACGATGTAGCCTGCGCAGCAGTCCGGAGAACGAGGCCTTCTGGAGGCGGCGAGGCAATCAACGGCCGGGCAAGCAAACCTGAAGGGAATCTGACGAGCCTTTTAGGCTGAAGACTGAAGACTGTTAGGAAGGAAGCCGGAACCTTGCTTTTTCTGATGGGCTGAGGTCTGTTTTTTCTGAATTTTTCAGGTTTCAAGTTTCAGCTTTCAGGTTTTTCATCTTTTCCCATGCCTTCTGATTCCACACCCCTCCAGTGGCTGATGGCCACTCAGTCGAGGGGTGTCGTGCCGGGTCTCGAGCGGATGAAGCGGCTTCTGACCGCGCTGGGAGATCCCCAGGAGAAGCTTCGTTGTCTCCATGTGGCCGGGACAAACGGCAAGGGCTCGGTCTCGGCATTCGCGGAATCCGTGCTTCGCGCCGCAGGTCACCGCACGGGACTCTACACCTCGCCGCATCTCGTCGAGTTTGCGGAGCGGATCCGTATCGACGGCGTGAACGCCGACTCCACGGACATTGATGACGCGATCAACCGCCTCCGTGAGGCGACGGCAGGGTGGGGGGAGGGGGATCAACCGACCTTTTTCGAGTGCGTCACCGCAATCGCCTTCGATCTTTTTGCCCGCACCGGTTGCGGGATCGTCGTGCTGGAGACCGGGATGGGAGGGCGCCTCGACGCCACCAACACCGCCCCCAAGCTTGCCTGCGCCATCACACCGATCGGCCTCGATCATATGGAATGGCTCGGTGAGACGCTCGGCAAGATCGCCCGGGAGAAGGCCGGAATCTTGCGCCCCGGCATCCCCGTCGTCATCGCCCCGCAGGAGAAGGAGGCGGCCGACGCCCTGGCCGACGCAGCCCGGGAGATCGGTGCGCCGTGTGAGTGGGTCACCGCGCCGATCGAGGGGATTCCCCTCGGGCTCGCCGGCTCGCTCCAGCGGTGGAATGCCGCGCTGGCCCTCGCCTTGATCCGTGCAGCGGGTTTTTCACCCTCCGCCGAAGCGGTGGCGAAGGGGCTCCGGGAGGTGTCGTGGCCCGGCCGTTTCCAGCGCCTCTCCCTCCGTGGTCGCGAGATGATCCTCGACGGGGCGCACAATCTCCATGCGGCCCGGCAACTCGTCTCCACCTGGCGCGAAGTGTACGGGAAGCGGCGCTGCAGGCTGATCTTTGGCGCTCTCTCGGACAAGGATCCCTCGGCATTGCTCAACGAACTGCTACCCCTTGCCTCCTCCGTCGTCCTGGTGCCGGTGGCCTCCCCGCGCTCCGTAAAGCCCGTCGATCTGGCCGCCTCGATCAGCGCGGCATCCAGCTCCGCCGGTGGCGCTATCCCGGTTGTTCACATTGCAGGATCGCTTCGCGAGGCCCTTGTGGACAACCCGGAGGCCCTCAGGGATCCCGATAACACTCCGGAATGCCCTGTTTTGCTTGCCGGATCGCTCTTTCTGGTCGGGGAAGCGCTTGCCTTGCTCTCCGGCGGGGAGGCGATCCCTCGGAGCCAGTGAAGGAGAGCCCCCAATGGCGTTCCCGGGGGGGCAACCTTTTTTCCGCGGTTTAATTATTCACAAAGGGTTCTTCGGCTTGCGTGGGGGGTTGTTTCCTTCGGAAAATCATCAAATCACCCTCCTGAACCTCTCCCTCAAAAGAGAAAAAAGAAAAAAAGAAGAATTTCCCACAAATCTCGTTGACCCGAAGTTGCTGTCTGACCTACAAATTGCGGCCACTCGCTCCACGGGACACAATATATAGTGTTTTATGGACCTTTTCCCAAAAACCCCAAAACCTCTCCCCAAATCCATGGAACCACTCTCCGGACAGCTCTCCTTGAGCGGCGTCGACCCTCTTCAGGGCCGTGAATTCACCGTCCGCAAGCGTGACGGCCGCAGCGAATCGTTCAACGAGGAGCGTATCCGTCTGGCCGTGGAGAGCGCTTTCAAGGCCGACCGTGATATCCCCAGCGATTACCCCCTCTCGCCCGAGGATCAGACCGCGGCCGTTTCCGTCACCGCCGCCGTCGTGCAGCGCCTCTTCAGCCGGGCCATCCGCGGCGAGGAACTCCAGATCGAGCGCATCCAGGATGCCGTCGAGGAGGCCCTCATGGTCCAGGGGCATGTTCAGGTGGCCCGCCGTTACATCATCTACCGGGAGGATCGCCGCAAGGCCCGCGCTCTCCGCGGCGACCGAGATGTCACGGGCCAGGTGCAAGCCGAGCTCCATGTCACCCTTCGCGACGGCAGCCGCGAGGTGCTCGAGCCCCAGCGCGTGCGCCGCACCCTGATCCGCGCCTGCCGCGGCTTCGAAGACCGCTGCGAGGCCCGCGAGATGGCCGACGAGACCATGCGGAACCTCTACGACGGGGTCCGCATCGACGAGATCGAGAAGGCGATGATCTTCGCCGCCAAGTCCCGCATCGAGCTCGACCCCGCCTACGGCTATGTCACCGCGCGCCTCCTGCTCGAGGTCATCTACCGCGAGACCCTTCCCGGCTTCGAGCATTACCACGACATCACCGTGGCCCATGCCTCCCGTTTCAAGGCCTACCTCGAGGAGGGCATCGCCGCCGGACGCCTCACCCCCGACCTTCTCGGCTACGATCTGGAGAAGATCGCCGCCGCCCTCAAGCCCGAGCGCGACCTGCAGTTCAACTACATGGGCTTGCAGACCATCTACGACCGCTACCTGATCCACATCGGCGGCCGCCGTATCGAGTCGCCCCAGTTCTTCTGGATGCGCGTCTGCCTCGGCCTCGCCCTCAAGGAAGGGGAGCAGAAGAACGAGCGCGCCATCGAGTTCTACGAGCTTCTCTCCAGCTTCCTCTTCACCTCCTCCACCCCGACCCTCTTCAACAGCGGGACGCTCCATCCGCAGCTCAGCTCCTGCTACCTGACGACGGTCATGGACGATCTCGACCACATCTTCAAGTGCATCAGCGACGACGCGAAGCTCTCCAAGTGGGCGGGCGGTCTCGGCAACGACTGGACCAACGTCCGCGCCACCGGCTCCCTCATCAAGGGGACCAACGGCGAGAGCCAGGGCGTCATCCCCTTCCTCAAGGTGGCCAACGACACCGCCGTCGCCGTCAATCAGGGCGGCAAGCGCAAGGGGGCCATGTGCGCCTACCTGGAGACCTGGCACCTTGATGTCGAGGACTTCCTCGAGCTCCGCAAGAACGTGGGCGACGAACGCCGCCGCACCCACGACATGAACACCGCCAACTGGATCCCCGACCTCTTCATGAAGAGGGTCAAGGAGAACGCCCAGTGGACCCTCTTCAGCCCGAGCGACGTCCCCGACCTGCACGACCTCTACGGACGCGCCTTCGAGGAACGCTACACCGAGTACGAGGCCATGGCCGACCGCGGGGAGCTCACCCTCTTCAAGCGCGTCGAGGCGACCGCCATCTGGCGCAAGATCCTCTCCATGGTGTTCGAGACCGGCCACCCCTGGATCACCTTCAAGGATCCTTCCAACCTGCGCTCCCCGCAGGATCACACCGGCGTCGTCCACAGCTCCAATCTCTGCACCGAGATCCTGCTCAACACCTCCGCCGACGAGACCGCCGTCTGCAACCTCGGATCCATCGGGCTCCCGCTCCATGTCAACGAGAACGGCCTCGACCTCGCCCTGCTCGAGAAGACCGTCCGCACCGCCATGCGGATGCTCGACAACGTCATCGACATCAACTATTACCCGACCCCCGAGGCGAGGAATGCGAACCTCCGCCACCGTCCCGTCGGCATGGGGCTGATGGGCTTCCAGGACGCCCTCTACAAGCTCAAGATCAGCTACGCCAGCCAGGAGGCCGTCCAGTTCGCCGACCGCAGCATGGAGGCCATCTCCTACTTCGCCATCCTGGCCTCCACCGAGCTTGCCGCCGAGCGCGGCGCCTACGAGAGCTACAAGGGTTCCAAGTGGGACCGCGGCCTCCTCCCGATCGACACCATCGATATCCTCGAGCAGGAGCGCGGCCAGCCCGTCTCCATGGACCGCTCCTCCACCCTCGACTGGAACGTCGTCCGCGCCGCCGTCCGCAAGCACGGCATGCGCAACAGCAACACCATGGCGATCGCCCCGACCGCCACGATCTCCAACATCACCGGTGTCTCCCAGTCCATCGAGCCCACCTTCAAGAACCTCTTTGCCAAGGGGAACCTCAGCGGCGACTTCACCGTCATCAACAGCTACCTCGTCGAGGACCTCAAGGCCCTCGGCCTCTGGGACCGCAAGATGATGGAGGAGCTCAAGTACATGGACGGCTCCATCCTTGGCATCGACCGCATCCCGGAGAACATCCGCGAGATCTACCGCACCGCCTTCGAGGTCGAGCCGATCTGGTACATCGAGTGCGCCAGCCGGCGCCAGAAGTGGATCGACATGGGCCAGTCGCTGAACCTTTACATCGCCGCGCCGAGCGGACGGAAGCTCAACGACATGTACCTCCACGCCTGGGAGACCGGGCTCAAGACCACCTACTACCTCCGCTCCGTGGCCGCCAACACCATCGAGAAGAGCACCCAGCAGCAGCGCTCCAACTGGGTCAACCAGCCCAAGAAGGAGTACACCGCCGACGAGAAGATGGCCTGCAGCATCGAGGCGATGCGCAACGGCGGCGAGTGCGAAGCCTGCCAGTAAAAATAAGCATTTCCCCACCCCGACCCGTCCGCAACACCGCTGGAAAAACCCGCAACCATCCGTTAAACTCAAACCCAAGAACCCCACCGCCATGTCCTGCTGCAACTCCTCAAGCCAACCCGCCACGTTCCACGACCTGACCAAGCGGATCGATCCCGACCAGAAGCGCCTGGTCAACTGCAAGCAGGTCGATGTCAACCAGCTCATGCCGCTCAAGTACACCTGGGCATGGGACTACTACACCAAGGGCTGCGCCAACCACTGGATGCCCAACGAGATCCCGATGCAGGGTGACATCGAGCTCTGGAAGAGCAACCGCCTTACCGCGGAGGAGCGCCAGGTCATCATGCGCAACCTCGGCTTCTTCAGCACCGCCGAGAGCCTGGTCGGCAACAACATCGTGCTCGCCATCTTCAAGCACGTCACCAACCCCGAGGTCCGTCAGGCCCTGCTCCGCCAGGCCTTCGAGGAGGCGATCCACACCCATACCTTCCAGTACATCGTCGAGAGCCTCTCGCTCGACCAGCGCGAGGTCTTCAACATGTATCACGAGGTCAACTCGATCCACGATAAGGACGCGTTCGAGATGACCCTTACCTCCGCCATCATGGAGGAGGGATTCAACACCGAGACGCCCGAGGGACTGAGGACCTTCCTCAAGAACCTTGTCGGGTTCTACGTCATCATGGAGGGCATCTTCTTCTACAGCGGGTTCGTGATGCTCCTCTCCTTCAAGCGCCAGAACAAGATGGTCGGCGTCGGCCAGCAGTTCGAGTACATCATGCGCGACGAGTCTGTTCACTTGAATCTGGGCATTGATCTCATCAACGGCATCCGCGAGGAGAACCCCGGCATCTGGACCCAGGATCTCGAGGACGAGGTTCGCGCCATGATCCTCAAGGCCGTCGAGCTCGAAGTCGCCTACGCTCAGGACTGCATGCCCCGCGGCATCCTCGGCCTGAACGCAGGTCTCTTCCGCGAGTACGTCCAGTACATCGCCGACCGCCGCCTCGACCGCCTGCAGATGCCCCAGCAGTTCGGAAGCTCCAACCCCTTCCCCTGGATGAGCGAGGTCACCGACCTTTCCAAGGAGCAGAACTTCTTCGAGCGCAAGGTCACCGAATATCAGAAAGCTGCGGCTTTGGAGTGGTAGCGAACGGAGGCTTGTTGCGCCCCGGCGGCGTTGCCCTGCGCTGACCGTAGGTTTACTACGGTTACCGTTTGGGCGCCTTGCCGAGACACAAAATCACCTCGTCGCCAAGCCGCTCGTTGATCAGGTTCCGCTCTGCGGGCCTTGCCCACAGGTAAAACCCTCTGATAAAACCAGATAAGATTTCCTCCCCGAGATCCCGAAAGGGAAATCCACCCAGAGGCGGCCCGCGACCGGAAACGGTCGCGGGCTGTTCCGCATTTAGGGGTTTAGGCTAAAGACCCTCACGGGTCACACATTCGCGTGATCTTCCCCGCCGCTACCAAGCAGCTTGGTTCTGACCTTCCCACCTTCCTGCTTTATACTGGTTGCTGGTTGCTGGTTGCTGGTTGCTGGTTGCTGGTTGCTGGTTGCTGGTTGCTGGTTGCTGGTTGCGCCTTCGACTTTGCTTGCCCGGCCTTGCTCTTTCGGCCTGCGTTACGGCGACTCTCGATTGACTCGTTCGCACCCGCTCAGCTCGCCCTTTGCAGGGCTGCCTTCGGCAGTCTATCCGGGGTGTTCCCCCACCCACGTATTCTCGACTCTCCAAGCGGATTCCGCCTCCTTTAGGAAGCGCTGATTAAATCGCATAGAGGCCGTTGCGGGAAGAATTGGCCGCGGGCAAGGCGGCTTGGCACGAGCATCCCCGCAGCGGGCTGTAAGTGCCAAGCCAACGCAGCCCCCGGCCTGTTATCTCCGCAACCCTGAGGGCTGAAGGCATTTGTCGATTTTTGCCGCGTTGCTCGCTTGGGCGAGACCGCTGCGGGTATCGCCCAGCGCTCGCGCCTTCAAAAATCAGCAAATGCTCTTCAGCGGCCTTCATGGGATTTAATCAGCGTTTCCTTTATTCGCTATGTGCATAGCCAAACGGATTGTACAGTTCCGATGAATGATGTTTATGGATCCTGATGAGTGGATTCGATCCATCGCTCTCCGGCACCGTGAGGCGCAGATTATCCTCCGCCTTCCATGCAGTGCGGCAGATGGTTTCCGTCCTGTGTCACTCTGGGAAGCACTTGGATCCGCATGAGGTCCTGAGCGCCAGGGAGCAGGAAATCTTCCGGCTCTACGGGATGAACAGGACACCTTGGGAAATCGCCGTCCGGTTCTTCATTTCCGCCCAAACGGCCAACACGCAACTGACCGTCATCTCGCGGAAGCTCCGCGTCCGCCGGCGTGATCTCCAGAGGGTGGCCCGGGATTATGTGAGGGAAAAACCGGACTCGGATTTTTAGAAAATCCGGCTTTTTCAACCCCAAAAATGCAGTGCAATCAGGATTGCTGAAGGGCCTTCCACCCGGCGGATGCCGTCCAGGGAACCCGTGAGCATCCCGCCCCGATCCCTCATCGTGGTGAGCGAAAGATGATCCGGTGAGGGGATCACCCTCACCCGGATCACTTCCGTCGCCGCCACGGCGGGATTGTCTTCAGGTTCAGGCGGCCTTGATCTCGATCTGCTTCGGTTGGGCCTTCGCGCTCTTGGCGACATGCACCTTGAGGGTGCCGTCGCAGAATTTCGCATCGACCTTATCCGAGTCCGCATCGTCGGGAAGGTCGAAACTCCGCAGGAAGCTTCCGTAGGAGCGTTCGATCCTGTGGTATTTCTTACCCTTCTCCTCCTTCTCGAACTTCCGTTCGCCCGAGAATGTGAGGATCCCGTTCTCGACGGTGACCTTCACATCCTCCCTCTTGATCTCGGGAAGATCGGCGGTCACCACATACTCTTTCTCATCCTCGGTGATATCCACCGCGGGGGCCCATTCGGCCACCCTCATCAGTTCCTTATCCCCGTTTTTGCGGAGAGAGGGGAACGGGAGAATGCTCGAGAGGCGCTCCTGCACCTCCTCGAGTTCGCGGATCGGATTCCATCGTGCGAGTGTCGTGTTCATTGTCATTGGGTTGTTGTCGGCGTGCATCGTCAATGCCGTTCCGTCCGATGCGCCGCCATCGAACCAACCGGGTGGCCGGTATCCCGACCACGCGATCAAAGTAAACGCCGTGGAAAAACCCCGATAGATGCGCAACCGATTATCAATGGATAATAAAAAGGCTTAGGATGGTCGAGGGTCGAGGGTCGAGAGCCTAACAGCCGTGGCTGAAAAAGGGTGCGCCTTCTCAGCCTTCAGGCTTGATTGCCCGGCCGTTGATTGCCTCGCCGCCTCCAGACGGCCTCGTCCTCCGGACTACTGCGTAGGCTACATCGTACCTCCCGGCACTCGATGTTCGCATCCGCTTCGCCGTTTCAGGTTTCAAGTTTCAGCTTTCAGGTTTCAGCTTTTTCTCCCCTCCCCCCATCCACCTTCCTATTTCAGGAATCCCCAACTGATCGCCCCGGCAACGCCCATCATCAGGACCGGGTTGATCTTGGTGAAGAGCATCAGCAGCAGGGCCACCACTCCCATGATCGCGGTCGGCAAGGAATGAATGGAGGTCTTCGCGATGATCCAGGTGGCCGCGAGGATCAATCCCGTGGAGACAGGCATGATCGCATCCATGACGGCGCGGCGCCATGGGGACTCCTTCCAGTTGTCCCACCAGTTGCCGGCGAAGTAGACGAGGATCGAGCTGGGAAGAAACATCGCCACCGTGGCGACGAAGGCGCCCAGGATCGCCGCGGCCACCCCGTAGGGAAGGCAGGCTTTGAGGCCCACGAGGGTGACGACCATCATGGAGGGGCCGGGGGCGGCCATGCTGATGGAGAAGAGGTCGACGAACTGCTGGTCGCTCATCCAGTGATACTCGCCGCAGGCGGACTGGTGCATCGAGGGGAGCACCACCTTGCCTCCGCCGAAAGCGGAGAGGGAGAGCGTTGAGAAGAGCCCGGCCAGTTGGAGTAGTGTCCTGGTCATGACGGTTTTTGCGGGTTGGCTTCCTTCTCTTTGGACGGTCTGGGGCGGTGCCACCAGAGGGCGAGGGGGGCCACGATAAGGATCACCACCGGGACATGCAGGTGCGCGAAGCGGACCAGGGCGAAGGTGAGGATGATCAGGAAGATGTCGAAGAGTCCCTTGATCGCCTTCTCTCCGGCCTCGAAGACCATGCTGGCCATCAGGCCGCAGGCGGCGGCGGTCACCCCCGCGAGGATGGCGCTCGCATCGGCCTTCTCCCCCGAGTGGAAGTAGAGGAATCCGAGCGCGCAGGTGGAGATGAAGGGTGGGACGAAGAGCGAGAAGAGCGCCACCGCGGAACCGAGCGGTCCTCTCAGATGGTTGCCGATGTAGACGGCTAGACCGGCGACGTTGGCTCCCGGAAGGAGCTGCACCAACCCCAGTCCGGGCAGGAATTCCTCGTCGGTCAGCCACTTCTTCCGGGTGACCACGAGCCGCCTGATGTACGCCGTGATGCCGCCACCGAAGCTGGTCAGCCCGATGAAGCAGAAGAGCCCCGCCAACTCGAGCATCGAGGGGCGGGGAGCCAGCCCCTCCGGCGCGGCCGGCTCAGGAGGAGTGTTTCTTTTTTCCACTGGCGATATCCGAGTGCTTCTCCTCGTGAGCTTTCTGCTCGGCGAGTTCCTTGGCCATGTGCTTTTCGCGGTCGGCCTGGATCCCCTCGTCGGAGAGATCGATCCGCTTGGAGTTATCCCAGTCCTTGTGGAAGATCTTTACCAGGCGCTTGATCAGATCAGGATCGCTGAAGCGGATGCCCAGCTCGCGGCGCTCGTTGAAGCACTTCGGATAAATGTTGAACGAGCTCAGAAGGGCCCGCTCCTCGTCCGCGAGGATCAGCTTCGCGTGGAGATGGACTCCCTTGAGCTTGTGGACATTGATGCCCAGATCCTCCAGCAGACGGAGGCCGGCGACACCCTCGAGGATGTAGAAATCCCTGAGCGAATGGACGGGAAGGGCCGTTGCGTGGATCTTCACGTTGTTCTTCATCTTCGCGTGGACGAGCGCCTCGATCACCGGGGTGTCGACGTACTTCTCGTGCTGGATGTAGAGCGACTCCTTGGCGCTGCCGATGAAATTGATCACTTCCTGACGCGCTCGGCCCACGCTCCAGATCAGGTTGGAGACGGCCGGCGGGGTGAAGTCGCTGCGGTTCCAGTCCGCGTCGAAGCAACCGGCCACCTCGGCAACCTCCTCATGATCGTTGGTGACCAGAGCGTAGTCGCGGGTCAGCCCGAAATACTTCGGCGCCCAGTTCAGCGACATGATGAAGGCCTGCTTGCCGTCGACCACCATCGATTTCTCGTGGGTGATCGGGTACTTCGGGTTGGTTTCCTCGACCGGCACCTTCGCGTTCCTGAAGAGCTCGAAGGCCTCGTCATTGTCGTGCTCGCCCGTGAAGCGGGAGGGATTCAGCATCACGCGGACCTTCACGCCGCGTTTGTGGGCCTCGATCACTGCGCTGATCAGGATCGGATCCGTGAACTGGAACATTTTGATATCGAGTGATTTCTTGGCTCTCTCGATGGTCTTGAGAATAGGGGCGATGCCATCGTCCGGTTGGACGATCAGGTGGTGGACGGCGTCTTGGAACATGCGCCCAATCTCACTTCAGGATTGGTCTCCTGTCAAAGCATGATAGCTGTTTAACCCATGGAAAAAACCAATCCCCTTTCCGGTGCCCTCCGGCGAAGCATCCCCCTTTGGATCCTGATTTTCGGCCACGTCTTTTCCGGACTTTTTCTCCGGAATCTCGGGGAGGGGCTCGGGGAGATCGACGATGCCTCGGTGCGGAATACCGCCATGGTGGTCAAAAACACCTCCAACATCCTCTTGCACTGGTTCATTCCCCTTCTGGTGCTGATGGTGCTTTTCGCGCAGGTCCGGATCTTTATGGGCAAACGCACCCGATGGGTCATTGACCTCCTGGGAGGACTGCTCATCCTGCGCTGCTCCTTTCAGTTTGTGATCCTGAATCTTCTTCTGCTCAGTCATCTCAAGGCGGGGGGGCTCCTCCTGCTCCAGCTCCTTCTCTTCATCCCCGTCATCACGGTCGCCTTCGGATGGCTCTACTGGCGGATCGACACCTCGGCGAGGGCCAAGGGGCGCGCACACATCCGGTTCGCCGAGGAGATGGGATCGCTGGACCCCTTTGATTACTACCACATCGCGGCGATGACCCTGCTTCAGTTCGAGCCTTCGGGCGCCACGCCCCTTTCCAGGCTGATGAAGACCCTCTTCGTCATCCACGGGATCATGATGCTCGACCTGGTGGCCCTCACCCTGTCGCGGGCGATAGGGTTGGCCAGCGGCAGTTGATCGGGCGAAGATAAACAGAGGATGATTGTTGATTGCTGATTGTTGATTGATTCCAAGTTCGACTTTCGACCCCCGACTTCGCTGACCTCTGACTTCTGGCCTCTGACCCTATTCTTCATCCCTCATCATTGACGGCACTTGCCTCCAGGCAAGCGGTGCCGCCCCGTTGGGGCTACGACTGCGTCGTAGTCTTCCGCGCTCGTTCCCACGAGCTTGGTTCATCTTTCATAATTTTCCATTCTTCATTGTTCCCCCCCCTCCCTCCGCCTTGGCGACGACCTGCTTCACCGCCAGGAAGCTGTCGGGACTCACGGAGATGGAATCGATCCCGTTCCTGACCAGGAAGCGGGCGAAATCGGGATGATCGCTCGGCGCCTGGCCGCAGATCCCCGTGTGGGCCCCGCTCTTCCTCGCCTTGGAAAGCAACTCGGCGATCGCCGTCATCACGGCCTCGTCGCGTTCGTCGAAGAGGCTGCTCAGCAGGTCGCTGTCACGATCGACGCCGAGCACGAGTTGCGTCAGGTCATTGGAGCCTATGGAGAAGCCGTCGAAGCGTTCGGCAAAGCGCTCTGCCAGAATCACGTTGGAGGGGATTTCCGCCATCACGTGGATCTGCAGGCCGTGCCGGTGGCGTATCAGGCCGTTGACGGCAAGCTCGGCCAGCACCTTGTCCGCCTCGGCGATCGTCCTGCAGAAGGGGATCATGATGACGATGTTCTCCAGGCCGAACTCCTCGCGCGCCATCCTGACGGCACGGCACTCGAGAGCAAATCCTTCACGGTACCCCTCGCTGTAGTAGCGACTTGCCCCCCTCCATCCGAGCATCGGGTTCTCCTCCCTCGGTTCGAAGGCCGCCCCGCCGATGAGCCGGGCGTATTCATTCGTCTTGAAGTCGCTCATGCGCACGATGACCGGGTTGGGATGATGGGCGGCGGCAATCCGGGCGATGCCCCGCGCCAGAGTTTCGACGAAGTAGAGGGTCTTTTCCCGGTATCCCTTGGTCAGACCCTCGATGGCGCGTCTTATTGCCGGATCCTTCAGTCCCTTGAAGCGGACCAGTGCCATGGGATGGATCTTGATCAGGTTCCCGATGATGAACTCCATGCGGGCCAGGCCCACCCCGTCGCTCGGGAGTCTCCACCAGCGGAAGGCCGTGGCCGGGTCGCCTGCGTTGACCATCACTTTGGTCCGGGTCTTGGGGATCTTCGCCGTGTTGATCTCACGGACATCGAAATCGAGGATCCCGTCATAGACGACACCGGTTTCCCCCTCGGCGCATGAGACCGTGACCTTGCACCCGTCCTTCAGGCGCCGCGTGGCGTCGACCGCCCCCACAATCGCCGTCAACCCGAGTTCACGGCTGATGATCGCCGCATGACTGGTCCTGCCGCCGTGATCCGTCACGATGGCGGAGGCCTTTTTCATGATCGGCACCCAGTCGGGATCGGTGATCCCTGTCACCAGCACCGATCCCTCCACGAAGCGTCCGATCTCGGCAGCGCTCCGGAGGCAGCAGACCTTGCCCGTCGCGATGGAGTCACCGATGGCCAGCCCGCTTGCAAGCCGCCGCGGCTTCCCTTTTCCTCCCCCAGTGGATTCTCCCGTGGGCGATTCTCCCGGGGTCCTGAGCCGGTAGGTTCGGAGCGCGGCCGCCCCCAGTCGCGATTGGACCGTTTCGGGTCGTGCCTGAACGATGTAGAGAGGGCCGCCCGGCCCATCCTTGGCCCATTCGATATCCATCGGCTGTGCGTAATGCTTCTCGATGGTGCAGGCCCAGCGGGCAAGCTGGAGAACCTCCTCGTCGCTGAGGACAAACCCGGAGCGTTCCTTCGCAGTGGTGTTGACCAGGATGGTGGAGGCTTGTCCTGAAGACTTTGAAGCCCTTGAAGACTTTGAAGCCGGGCCTCCCACCTTGGCATAGACCATCTTCTTCGCCTTGGCTCCCAGGGTCTTCTCGACGATCGGGGTGAGCGCGGGGTTGCCAAGCAACGGCTTGAAGATCCGGTATTCGTCCGGCTCCACCATCCCCTGCACCACGGTCTCGCCAAGCCCCCAGGCGCAATCGATCAGCACGCAGCCGGGGAAGCCCGTCTCCGTGTCGATGGAGAACATGACTCCCGATCCCGCCTTGTCAGAGCGGATCATCTCCTGCACGCCGATGGACAAGGCCACCTTCATCTGGTCATAGCCTTGGTTCCTGCGGTAGATGATCGCCCTGTCGGTGAAGAGGGACGCATAGCACTTCCTGCAGGCGTCGAGCAGGGCCGCATCACCGCGGATGTTCAGGAAGGATTGCTGCTGGCCCGCAAAGCTGGCTTCCGGCAGATCCTCCGCCGTCGCGCTGCTTCGGACCGCCACGCTTCCCACCCTGTGTCCGCACCGCTCCTCCATGTCATGGCGGGCGCTGAGGATGCAGTCGGCCATGGCGGGAGGGAACTCCGCCCCGAGGATCATCTTCCGGACTGCCTCCCCGATGCCCGGCAGATTGCTGCCATCCTTTTTCAGCAGTGCGAGCTTCTGGGAAATCGGTCCGGTCAGATCATTCGCCCTGAGAAACTCCCTGTAGGCCGCCGCCGTCGTCGCGAAGCCGTCGGGCACCCTGATTCCCGAGGCGCCCAGATTGCTGATGAGTTCGCCCAGCGAGGCGTTTTTTCCGCCCACGACGGAGAGGTGCGAGCGGTTGGTTTCGGAGAACCAGCGGATCCATTCGGGATTCCGGATCGCGGCTTTGTTTTCGAGGGTTTGTTTCATGATGGTCGATCCTTCAGCATCGGAGATTCGCGGTCGTCACCTCATTGGCGGGCGGGATCGCATGACTCCCGAAGTCGGAGATGTTCCGGAGCGTCGTCTCGGCGATGTTGCGAAGGGCGGTGTCCGTGAAGAATCCCTGATGCCCGGTGACCACCACGTTCGGGAATGTCAGCAGCCTCATGAAAAAGTCATCCTGGATGATCTGACCGGAGAGATCCTCAAAGAAGAGATCTCCCTCCTCCTCATACACATCGAGTCCCAGGGAGCCGATCCGACCGCTCTTGAGTCCCCGGATCACGGCCTTCGTGTCGATGATCCCGCCCCGGCTTGTGTTGATGATCATCACCCCTCTCCTCATCTGCTCCAGGGTCTTGCCGTCGATCATGTGACGGGTCTCCGGCGTCAGAGGGGCATGGATCGAGATGATATCACTACGCTCCCAGAGTTCGCTCAGGGGGACATAACGTCCTCCCAGCGAAGCGCACTCGGGATCGGGGCGCGGATCATGGGCGAGGACATTCATCCCGAAGCCGCGCATGATTCTCACCATGTTTATCCCGATCTTTCCCGTGCCGACGATGCCGACCGTTTTCCCGTACAGCTCGAACCCCATCAGACCCTTCAGCGAGAAATTGCCATCCCTCACTCGGTTGTAGGCCCTGTGGATCTTTCTGTTGAGCGTCAGGATCAGCGCGACCGCGTGCTCGGCCACCCCGTGCGGGGAATACCCCGGAATCCTACAGACGGTGATCCCGAGATCCCTGGCCGCGTAGAGATCGACATTGTTGAACCCCGCGCACCTGAGTGCGACCAGGCGTGTCCCGTGTTCCGCCAGGGCCGTCAGGACACTTCGGGTGAGCTGGTCGTTGACGAAAGCGCAGACCACCTCGAAGCCGTGGGCCAGCTTGGAGGTTTCCGTCGTGAGATGGGGTTCGAAGTAAACAAGGTCATGGTGATTGGTATTTGCCAAGTTGAGGAATTCCTCGTCGTAAGGCTTCGCGCTGAAGACGGCGACCCTCATCGCCGGGACACCTGCTGTCGGCGCGGGAAAGGGGATCGGATGGGAATGTTTTTCCCGTTTGCCGCGTCCGTCCCTCATGCCGCGTCCGGAAATGACGGGCAAGATGGCTGATTTCACGGGGTGATCCTCCCTCCTTAAGGATTGGGAATGGCTCTCCTGGAGGCGCGAAGCATTGTGTCGTGCTCGGCTTCCTGCAGGCCCTGCTCCACAAGTTGAGCGCTCGTGCTGTGTCCCTCCCGATCGGTGTCCTCTCCCGGCGATTCCGGCGCCACTTTTCCGCGGCCGCCGATCGTGGAACTCCAACCCTCGCTTCCGGCGGTCGGATCAGCCTCCACAGAGCCAGTCAGCTCCCTTCTTGCCTCCTCCCAATCCGATTCCTGGATACGGCCGTCTGTCCGGCCGTTGATGACCGCGATCTCAGAGGCCCTTTGCTTCACCATCTCCCAGGTCACCGTTCCGACGCCGGAGAGATTCACCGCGATGTTTCCGTGCTTGAGTGGATTCGTGTTCATGGGCGTTTCGCTCTATTGCGCTCCTTGAGGTAACGGTCGGCCCGCCCGCACGATCCCGCAAAATCTAATCGATAAGGGAAACACTTATCATCCCTGACTCCTCGCTGTTTGGGACCCCTTGGAACCTAGCCCCTAGATCCTAGCCCCTAGATCCTAGATCCCCCCCGCACCTTCCCCTCCTATGACACATTGGGAGCTATCGGATGGCTTGCATCGGGCGGGGGGTTCTGCTATAAAAGTAGAAGCATCAGGAATGCCTTTGGGTGACACCAAGGGCTGCCAACCGGGGACGGAGAAATCCCACGGTGGCTGATCGGAGCGATCCGATCGATGTGCGGCGGGGAGAAATCCGCCGAACAAAAATCTCTCCAGGCTTCTCAAAGCGCCTTTCCTGAACGGAACGGCGCTTTTTTTGTTGCCCGGGTTCCTGATGTGACAACCCTCACATCACACCCATGAGCACAGCAACCATCGACAGCAAAAGGCCGGTCCTCTCGATCCGCACCACGGCAAACCCGTTCCACCATCTCTGGAACAATAACGGCACTTGGTGGTGCCACTACACCGAGCATCTCCCCGACCACACCAAGCGTCGTGTGCGCAGGAGTCTCCACACCGGCGACTCCGGAATCGCGCGGGTCCTGCGGGACAGCATCCTGAGCGATCCAACCCACTATGATGACTAAGGAGGAAGGCTAGCGTGCCTTGACCGTAAGGTCGGATCGCTGTGCTTCTCCGACAGCCTTCAGCCTTTTCAGGGGAGATTGACAGCCACCCCTAAGGGTAGAGGGGTGTGGGTTTTTTCACCGCTCCCAACAGTCCAACAGCCCAACAGCCTACGTAGCCCCCAACTCCTAACTCCCCATCACCCACCCCACCATGCGCAAACCCACAAAGAACACCAAAACCACCAAGAGTCCTGCCCCCACCTCCAAAGCCCACTTCTTCGCCATCTTTAGTGACATCCATGGCAACATCGACGCCCTCGAGGCCGTCCTTGCCGACATGGAGGGCCTCCCCGTGCGAGGCATGTTTTGCCTTGGGGACATCGTCGGGTACGGGCCTGAGCCGGGAGCCTGCGTGAAGCGGGTCATGGACCTCTGTGCTGTCACTGTTCTGGGCAACCACGAGGCCATGCTCCTGCTGGCCGACAAGATCCTGGATGAGGACTGGGACGAGCCGATTCGGAACCCCCTTCGAATCGCCAAGGAGCAGGTCAGCAAAGCCGAGCTTGGATGGCTCAGGGATCTCCCCATCACCGTGGATCTGGATCCGATCACCCTCTCTCATGCATCACTGAACGAGCCGACAGAGTTCAACTACATCTACGAGACTACCGAGGCCGAGGCCCACTTCGCCGCCCAGAGCACCTTCATCAGCTTCAACGGACACACCCATGTCCCCTCCATCTGGGAGGAGAACCCCGAGACCTTCGGGTGCCGATGCCTCACCCCTGCGGAGAAGCCAGTGCGTTTGGATCCATCCAAGCGCTACACCGTCAATGTCGGCTCCGTGGGCCAGTCCCGGGATGGAGATCCCCGGGCCTCATACGCCCTCTACGATTACGAACAGGACCTCCTACTGATGCGCCGTGTGGAATACGACATCAGCAAAGCCCAGGCCCGATTCAAGAAAGCAGGCCTCCCCGTCCACAATGCCACCCGCCTTGCCAAGGGGGAGTGAACGCATGATGCCGGGACTCAGTAATAACATCCCCACTCATATGTCGGTGGAATCAGCTGGTTCTTTTGGCGATGGGCGTTGTTGTCATCCCTCATCCTTTTCAACTTTCCACTTCAACTTCGCACCCCCCCATTTCCGATTACCCATCACCTGTCCCCTAAAAACATTCAGCCTTCAGTCTAAAGGCCTTCAGTCTAAACCTCTTTTCTCGGGCCTAGGACGCTCTACGACCTGGTTGCCCTGATAGATTGCTCTCCCTATTCTATCACGAAACGTCATGGCCAACCCCCGACTCCTCTTCCTGAAAAAGCCCGGCTCCCTCGCGGAGCAGGTGGCGGAGGCGCTTCTGGATGACTGCCACTCCCTGCCCTGCGACCTGAGTGGCACGGAGGTCTGGGTGCCTACTGCCGGTGCGGCGCGCAGGATCAGGCATCAGCTCGCCCGGTTATCCTCCGGGAGGGGAGGGGGTGTTCTTTCCCCGAAGTTCTCATCGCCGATGAAGGCTCTCCTTCCGAAGGGGCCTCTGGCGTCGAGGAGTGACCGGGAGGCGGCGTGGGGTCTTGTTCTCCAGAAGACGGAGCGCTACAGAATGGAGCATCTCTTCCCGAAGGGTGAGGTGCTCGAGGGGGAGCAGGCGATCCTCTCGACGGCCGGAATGCTCTGCGATCTCTGCGACCTGCTCGCGGAGGGTGGGATCACACCGCTTCTCCCGAGGATTCCCGAGGTCTGCTCCGAGGACGAGGAGCGCTGGAGGGAAATCGCCCCCCTCTATCGACTCTATCTCGACGAGCTCAAGCACCACACGCTCTGGGATCCCAATGAGGCAAGGATCAAGGCCTGCGAAAATCCTCCCGGCGACACCAGGGCCCTGGTGATCGCGTGCATTCCCGATCTGCCGGAGGCCGCCCGCAGGAGGGCTCTTGCACTGCTGGAGCAGGGGATCCCGGTCAAGGTGCTTGTCTGGAAGCCCGAGGGGCTTGATGGATCGGGCGGATCTGGCGAATCAGGCGGATGGGGCGGGGGATTCGATGCATGGGGCCGTCCCGATGCGCGTGAATGGATCGACTCGGAGATCCCGATCTCCCCCGGGCAGATCGTGATGGCGAAGGATCCCGCGGAGGAGGCCTCCCTGGCACTTGATTTTCTGGCCGAGGCCGGGGGAGATCATGCACTCGTGCTGGGAGATCCCGATCTCGCCCCCGCATTCCAGGCAGAGGTGCTCCGTCGGGGAGGGAGTCCCTACCTTCCCGAGGGGGAGCCGCTCGCGAGGACCGAGGCGGCGGTGGTTGCGGCGGGATGGATTGATTTCCGAAGGGAGCGCTCCCTCCGCACACTGCGCAGGCTCTTGGAGACCCCGCGCTTTGCCGGATGGATCGGATCGAGGTGCGGCCTCTCCCATGAACGGCTGCTGGAGGCATGCGACGCGCTCACCCTGAAACTGCTTGCCGAAACGTTTCCCGAAGCGCCGATCCCCCCCGGAGGGATCGAAGGCGACTCACGGGCGGACGTGACCGCGTTTCAAAAAGCAATCGCCGGCATGCTTGCCATGGGACCGCGTGATCTGGTCGGTGAGATCTGGAAAAAGGATCCCGCGGAGGAGGTGCTCGAGGTCTGCGAGGAATGCTCACCCGTTCTCTCGTCGTGGCCCGATCCGCTCAAGGCCCGCGAGGCCTCGATCGTGAGGGCTCTTGCCCGGCTCAAGAGCTTCGGACCTTCCATGCCCGGGGATCTTGAGATCTCCGGTTGGCTGGAGGCTCCCTGGTCGGGGGCGCGGCGCCTTGTGCTGTGCGGATGCGTCGAGGGCAGGGTGCCGGCCTCCAAGGATGGCCATCCTTTCCTGCCCGACCACAAGAGGAGGGAACTGGGCGTTCCCGACAATGCCGCCCGTCGTGCCCGCGACAGCTACCTGCTCGGGTGCCTGACAAGGGCGAGGAAAGAGTTCCGTTGCAGTTTTTCGAAGTTCGGTCCCGACGGGAGTCCCTCGATCCCCTCGGCGCTGCTGATGAGGTGCCCACAGGAGGAGCTTCCCTCCCGGGTGAGCGCCCTCTTCGGCAAGTCCCGGGAGGCCTCTGCCCCGCCTCTGCGCGAACATGACTGGCGGTGGAGTCTTCCGCGGCACACGGATCCTCCCGATAGGATCAGTGTCACCGACTTCGCCTCCTACCTGCAGTGTCCTTTCCGGTTCTATCTCAAAAGGAGAATGAATCTTCGGGAGCATGATCCCGAGCAGAGGGAGATGGACGCGATGCAGTTCGGTTCACTGGTCCACAAGGTGCTCGAGCGCTACGGGCAAGAGACGCCGCTCCTTTCGGATCAGGGGGAGATCGCCTCGGTGGTACTCGCTGATCTGGAGGGCGAGGTGAGGGAACGATTCGGCACGGATCCTTCGCCCGCCGTGAGGGTTCAGGTGGAGGCGGCGCGGGTGAGGCTTCTTTCCTTTGCGAGGGTTCAGGCCGCCCAGGTTGCCGAGGGATGGAAGATCCTGGATGTGGAGTACAAATCCTCAGGGGATCTCGTGATCGGGGGGATCCCCCTCTCCGCGAAGATCGACCGGATTGAGGTCAACGGGGAGCGGGTAAGGGTGCTCGATTACAAGACCCAGACCTCGCTGAAGACTCCGGAAAGCGTCCATCTGCAGCCTGTCTCGAACGCATTCTTCGATGAGGCCGTCACCAGGTTTCGCGGCAAGGAAAAGGCATGGTCCGATCTCCAACTTCCTCTCTACCGGAGGGTCGCCGAGAAGATTTATCCCGGGAAAACGATCGAGACCGCCTACTTTGTGCTGACCGCCGATCCGGAGGAAAGCGACGTGATCGGATTCACCATCGATGAGGGGTTGATGGCCGACTCGCTTTCCTGCGCGGAGGCGGCCGCCTCGAGGATTTCCAGGGGCGTGTTCTGGCCTCCCCGCCAGGTACCCGGCTCGTGGGAGAATCCCTTCGGGATCTTTCTGGAAGGCGGCAAGCCCGAGGAGTGCCTCGATGAAGAAACGATCGCATTCCTCCAAGGCCGAAGAGACAGGGAGGTGGGGTCATGACCGCGCCGATCCGCCACACGATGCTCGTTGCCAACGCCGGCAGCGGAAAGACCTACGCGTTGACGACCCGCATGGTGAAGCTCCTTGCCCTCGGTGTCGAGCCGCGCAGGATCGCCGCCCTCACTTTCACCAAGAAGGCCGCCGGTGAATTCCTCGACGCGGTCTTCCTGAGGCTCGCGGAGGCCGCGCTCGATGATGACAAGCTCGCGAAGCTGAACGGCGATCTCAATGCCGAGGAGGCCGAGGGGAAGGTTTCATCGCTTGATGCGGGACGCTGCAGGGAGTTGCTGGCGAAGCTCGTGGCCGAATCGGGACGGCTCACCATGGGGACGATCGACAGTCTCTTCGCGAGGATCGCCCGCTCGTTCCCTCTGGAATCGGGTCTGCCTGGGGAATTCTCGATGATCGGGGAATCGGAGCTCGAGCGCGCCCGCACGGAGGCACTCGCCGCGATCTTCCGCGAGTCCGCGGGAGGGGGGCAATTCCTCGATCTGGTAAGAAGGATCGCGCGGAGGAGGGGGGAGAGGCAGGTCTTCCGGACGCTTCTGCAATCGGTGAAGGATTTCCATGAAAAGTTCCTGGAGAAGCCGGAACTTCCCTGGGGTGACCGGAATCTCATCTGGGGGAAGAAGGGTTGCGCAGTGCTCGCCTCGGGCGATGTGAAGAGCGTGGCCGATGCTTTCCTCGCTGAAGTCCGCAAGGAAATCCCCACTCTCTCCGAGAGCGCGTTGTCGATTTTGGAAGCCCGTCTTGAGGAGGCCAAAGATCATACGCCCGGATCACGATGGGGTAAAAACCTCTCGGAATTCATCAAGAAGAAGCTCGCAGGAGAGCCCTCTTCATCGGAGGACGGGCCCTACTTCCCGTTGGGTAACGGTGCGAAGTCCCGCGTCTATCTGAGGGGAGGCATCCCGGATCTCCGCCGGAAGCTGCTGCTCGCATTGCTGAAGCCGGTCTACGAATCGCTGCTGGTGAAGAGTGAGGCCCTTCACGGCTTCATGGAATCCTTCGAGACCTCCTACCATGCACTCACCCGTCGACGCGGGAGGATGACGTTCTCCGATGTCACCGATCTGCTCTCCGCCCAGGTTGACAGCCTTGAGTGGATCGCGAGTGCCGGGTACCGGCTCGATGCGAAGCTCGACCACTGGCTCCTCGATGAGTTCCAGGACACGAGCAGGATCCAGTGGAAGGTCCTCGGGTCCTTCATCGACGAAGTGATCCAGGACAGTGGCGGTGCCCGCTCCCTCTTCTACGTGGGCGACACCAAGCAGGCGATCTACTCGTGGCGGGGTGGTGACCCGGAACTCTTCTTCGAGATCTTCAGGCACTACAACCAGGGCTTCGGGGATCATGTCTTCGCCCGTGATCTGAGGGTTTCCTACCGCTCGGCCAAGGAGATCATCGACGTGGTCAACATGGTATTCGGGAAGGAAAAGATCACCGAACATGCCGGGGTGCTCGGGATCCCGGAGAAGACCGTGCAGTCATGGGGGGAGGCCTGGAGGGATCATGTCCCGGCGCCCAAGAACGAGGGTCTCGAGGGGTATGTGCGTTGGGATGCAGTCGCTTCCGAGGAGGATGATGAGAACCCGATTCACCGGCGGATCGCGCAGATCCTCGAGGAGGTCCAACCCTGGAGGAGGAAGCTGAGTTGCGGGGTGCTCACCCGTAAGAACGAGGAGGCGGCATCCATCGCGTCGCTCCTCCAGTCGAGGGGTATTCCCGTTTCACTCGAGGGGAAATCCAACCCCTGCAACGACAACCCACTCGGGACCGCCTTGCTTGCGGCATTCCGCGCAGCGGCGTTCCCCGAGGATACACTCTCCCTGGAGTTGCTGCGCTCTTCGCCACTGCGCGGCCTTCTCAAGGATGGGGTGGAATCGTTCCGCGCCTCCGCCCTCTCGGTGATCGCGGGGACGGGATACGAGGCCGCGGTCCGTTCTTGGATCAACGGACTGGCACTCAATCCCTTCCTCTCGAGGCGTGCCGCCGATTTCCTTGCGGCGGCCGCGGAATACGACGGCTCGGGCCGAGGTTCGGTTTCCGAGTTCGTCTCCTTTCTGGAAAGCCATGTCGTGCAAGAGGCCGAGGCCTCCGGCGTGGTCCGTGTGATGACGGTTCACCAATCCAAGGGACTCACCTTCGACATGAGTTTGGTGACGGGACTGGACGCCAAAGGGGCCAACAATACCGACATCCTTCATCTGGGGGGAGGGGAGCACCCGACCTGGGGATGCCTGCTTCCTTCCAAGGATCATGCGGCTCCCGATCCGGTGATGAGCGGAGCCCATGAGGAGATCACCTCCAAGGAGCAATACGGCAAGCTCTGCACGGCCTACGTGGCGATGACCCGCTCCAAGCAGGCCCTCTACGTGCTGACCAGGAAGCTCAAAGCGGACACAAGCTCCAAGAACTTCGCCCGCCTGCTGATGCTCACGATCCCCGCCGCAAGCGACGTCGTGGAGCGTGGCGACGACACTTGGTTCCAGGGGCATCCGATCCGGGAAGAGGTTTCCTCCGGCACCGCGACGGGTCAATCGCTCCCGCTTCCCGCCTGCAGTGCCGGGACGCCTCGCCCTGTTTCCCCCTCGTCGCTTGCCGGTCGGAAGGTTGCCAAGAGCGGCGATTCCCTGACTCCAAGGAGAGACGGCGCCTTCGCGCTGGATGCCGCTGATCTCGGAACCGAGATCCACGAGGTGCTCTCACGGATCGGTTGGGATTCCGGTGCGGCGGATCTCGGATCCTGCAGTCCGGAGGCTCGCCGACTGCTCGGGATCTTCCTGAAGACTCCCGAGGCCGAATCTCTCTTCGCGAAGCCCGGGGAGGATTGGCAGTTCTGGAATGAGAAGCCCTTCGACCTCATGATCGACGGGCAATGGATCAGCGGGATCTTCGACCGGGTCCACATCCGCAAGGAGGGGGGTAAGGCGGCGGAGGCCCGGATCTACGACTACAAGACGAACCGGGCGACGCCCGAGGTCATCGCCGGGGAATATGAAGGCCAGATGGAGCAATACCGTCAGGCCGCCGCCAAGCTCCTGGGAATCGGCACCAACAAGGTGACGGCAAGGACAGTTCCGATACGGCAGGTCACTTATCCCTCGTGAATTGATGAATTCCGAGACACGTTATTTGTAATTCCAAGATCTTTCAGCCTTCAGCCCTCTTCCCCATGGAACCGATCCTCCTGGTCCTTATCCTGATTCTCCTGATTGCGATCCTCGTGATCCAACTCCGCAAGGCTGGCGCTGGTGTCGCCGAGGTGGACGCCATCAGCTCCAGACTGGAGCAGATCGATGTCTCCCATCAGAAACAGGGGGCCGTTCTCGGCAATGAAATCTCCAATCTCCGTCAGGAGGCCGCGACACACGCCCGTGAGGGGCGCGCCGAAACCCTCACGATTCTCAAGCAGGGCAATGAGACACTCCTGAACGGACTCGGCGTTCTCGGGCAGAACCAAGGGGAGCGCCTGCAGGCGTTTGCCGACACCATCAGCAAGCTGACGGCATCCAACGAGGCCAAGCTGGAGGATGTTCGCAAGACCGTGGAGGCGAAGCTCAAGGAGCTCCGCGACGACAACGGGGCGCGTTTGGAGGAGATGCGCCGCACGGTCGACGAGAAGCTCCAGACAACCTTGGAAAAACGGCTAGGGGAGTCGTTTCAGCTGGTTTCCGACCGACTGGAAAAAGTCCACCAGGGACTCGGAGAGATGCAGAACCTGGCGACCGGTGTCGGGGATCTCAAGAAGGTCCTCACCAATGTGAAGACCCGCGGGAATTGGGGAGAGGTCCAACTGGGCGCCCTCCTGGAGCAGATGCTCACACCGAACCAGTACGAGAAGAATGTCCGGCCCAATCCCTCATCTTCCGAGGTGGTCGAGTTTGCGATCAAGCTCCCGGGTCGCGGAGAGGATGACTCGGTGGTCTGGCTCCCCGTGGATGCCAAGTTCTTCGTGGAGGATTACAAGCGCCTCCATGAGGCCCAGGAACGCGCGGATCTTGCGGCCATCGAGGAGTCGACCAAGGCGCTCAAGGATGCGGTGCTCAAGTGCGCCAAGGATATCTCCACCAAGTATCTCAATCCCCCGCACACCACCGACTTCGGCGTCATGTTTGTCCCGACCGAGGGACTCTTTGCAGAAATCCTCCGGATTCCGAATGTCGTCGAGGAGATTCAGGGGAAGCACCGCGTCGTCCTGACCGGTCCCACGACCTTCGCCGCCGTCCTCAACAGCCTCCAGATGGGATTCAAGACACTCAGCATCCAGAAGCAATCGAGCGAGGTCTGGAAGACGCTCGGGTTGGTCAAGACGGAGTTCTCCAAGTTCGGAGACTCGCTCGAAGCGGTGAAGAAATCGCTCCTCGCCGCCACCAACAAGATCGAGACCGTCGGCGTGCGTTCCCGTGCAGTGGAGCGCAGCCTGCGCAAGGTCGAGGAACTCCCGGGAGGAGTCCCCTCCGACCCGGTTACCGACCTGCTTCAGATCCCCTCTCCCGAGGAAGAGTAGGTCTCTATTCCCCGACCTGATACTCCCTGTCGCCATCCAGGAATGCCTCGATGGCGGCAAGGATGATCTCCTCGGAGTTGCAGTCGTTGGCAAGTGCGGTGGCCTCAAGAAGCGCGAGGATCTCAGGCGGGATGGTGATAGGGGTTTTCTTGTCCATGAGAGGATGATCGCACGGGGAGTGGGACGTAAAGTGTCCTATGGGAAAAACAAATGAAAAATGGAAAATGGAAAATGAAAAATGGAAGAGAGGAACAAGGAAACTGCCTCAACAAATCCGTAGCAGGGAGGCGTTGCGTGAAAAGCAATCCGCTCTACCGTCACGATGCGCGAAGTGCTTGCAGGAGTTCATCCAGTCCGATGCTCGCGATAGAGGAGGAGCGGTCGCTCACCGCGAAGGGGAGGATCAGGTCCTGACCGTGGAGCAGGGAGCCGCAACTGTAGACGACATTCGGCACATACCCCTCGCGTTCCTCCCCCTCGGGTGCGAGGAGGGGCTCGCGCAGGCGCCCGATGACCTTCGTCGGGTCTTGGAGATCGAGCAGGGCCGCTCCGATGCAGTACTTGCGCATCGGTCCCACCCCATGGGTGATGACGAGCCATCCGGCCTCGGTCTCGATGGGGGATCCGCAGTTGCCGATCTTGACCGTTTCCCACATCTCCGATGGTCGGAGGATAACCTGCGGATCGCGCCAGTAGTGGGGGCTGTCGGAAAACATGATGAAGAGATTCTCGTCATCCTGTCGTGAGAGCATGGCGAAGCGCCCTCCGATCCGCCGGGGAAAGAGCGCCATCCCCTTGTTCTGCACGGCATCGCCGTTGAGGGTGAGGATGCGGAAATGGAGGAAATCCTGTGTCTCGATCAGTTGCGGCAGGATGGCGTGACCGTTGTAGGCGGTGTAGGTGGCGTAATACATCACCGAGCCATCCTCCTCGGTGAAGCGGACGAACCTGGCATCCTCGATCCCGTCCGATTCGTTCCGGGAGACCGGAAAGATGATGCGCTCGCTCATGGCAAGCTGTTCCGGGAATCGAATTTCGTAGTTGGAGTCCGCAAGCCACCGGATGCACTCGAGGGAACGTTGCAGATCGCGCGTCGTGGGCTGAGTGGAGGCAAGGACGGCATCGACGCTCCCGTTGAGTTGGCTACGGGTGAAGTTTGGGGAGAGAGGATCCAGCACTCCGGCCACATGGCCGTCCTCGAATCCCATCTCGGCCAGTTTGATGGTGAAGCGTTTCTTGTCGTAGTTGGGGTTCGGGAGGATCTCCGGCACGGTGACGAACCGTGAGACGGGATCCATGGAGATGCCCCCCTCGGGCCCGATGACCCCGGAGCGGAACTCGATGGAGGAGATGTGCCCCTCGCCGGTTGCACGCAGGCTCATGATGAATCGGAGCGCGCCTTCGGGAATGCCGCCCTGGTCGGGGTGGGGGACCATCGAGGGATTGAAGATGGCGGCGGACTCCAGGGCGTACTCACCCGAGAAGAGCGCCCCGATAAGCAGCTCCCTCTCGTGGGAAAGGGGGCGCTGGGTGAAGACATGGCGACGCACCTTCTCGTAATGACCCTTCAGCAACGACTCGATGTCGAAGTGCCGCGAGTCAAATTCCTTCCTGACGAAGCCGAGTTGTTCGCTTACCTCCCCGTCGGAGAGAGCGAGGGCGCGTCCGATGATCGTCGTGATGCGGTGGTGCTCCTCCGGTATGAAGGGTCTGATGATGACCCGGGCGCTCTGCGGGAAGAAGGCCACTTCATGCCGCCGGATGTGGATCATGCTCATGGTGTGAAGAGTGTCGCCGCAGTGAGGGGATGCGTTGCCCCTCGCATCTCTGCCAGGGCGATGTGGAAGGCCAGGGTGGACTCGGCTCCCTGATTCTCACTCACGCGATCTTCGTGAAGACCGTCGCTGCATCCCCCGGTCATGGCATCGTACAACGGGAGGCCGAGGTCGTTACGGCCAAGGAACCACTCGAAGGCACGCCGGGCCTCCTCCAGCCAGTCATGATCCGCCGTGGCCCGGAAGGCCTCCAGCGAGGCGGATACCATGGCCTGGGCTTCCAGGGGTTGCTGGTCGAAGTCCGCCCGTGCCGAGTCGCGCCTGTAGAATCCGTTGCTGCCGACCGGACGGAAATGCCCCCCGTCGCTTTTCTGGACCAATGCCAGCCAGCGGAGCGAGTGCAGTCCGACCTCCAACGCCCCGGAGTGAGGCATGTTCCTGCCGCTGAGAATCAGCGCCTGGCAGAGCCGGGCATTATCGTAGGCGAGGATCTCCTCGGGCCACGGCCACTCGTGACTCGAGGCGGATGCCCAGAGATCGAGGAGCCTGCCGGTCAGCGTCTCCCTCATCCGCCCGGAGGCCTCGTCTTCCGGAAAGCGCCGCATGTATTCGTGGATGCCCAGCAGGCTCAGGCTCCAGGCCCTCGGGGAGGTGAAGTGCTCCACGGCCCCGAGCCCCTTCCTGAAGATCTCCCCCGACAGACGTGAGTGGGCGGCATCGCGTGAACGGGCGGCACCGGTGCCGGCCCCCCAGAGCGACCTTCCGTGGCTGTCCTCGCTTCCCTCCTCCTCGAGCCATTGCCTCGAATGGTTCATGAAGTTGCGGAAGCGACCCTTGAGCGGATTGAAAGCCGCGTTCAGAAAGGCGAGGTAGCCGGTGGCTAGTCGGTGAAGATCCTGATGCGGAGGTTCCTCCCCCGACTCAGCCAGCAGGTTGCAGAGGATGTAGGCCCGGGCATTGTCATCGACGCAATACCCCTCGTGGAAGTTGGGTACGGTGTAGGTCGCGTGCTGGAAGATGCCGGTTCCGTCGCTCATCCGCACCAGGTGGTCGTATCGTGGTTGCGGGATCGGATAGGAGGGGGTCTCCCTGATCCACCCTCCGGCAACAGACTCCTGAGCCGACCGTCTCTCAGTGCTCCATGGTTCCCTCGGACGGGTCCTCCGATCCAAGCGCGCCCGTCGGAACGATTCCAGATAGCGCTCCGCGACGGCCGGCCAGATCATCTCTCGGCCGGCCCTGTAGGCGTTCCTGCGGATTCTTTTCATCCGCAACGGATCATCCAGTAGCCTGCCGACCTCCTCGGTTATGGCGGCGGGATCGCGGAAAGGGACCAGTGATCCGTTCCCGCCATCGAGCAGTTCCCGTGCATGCCAGTAAGGGGTGGAGACGACCGCCTTCCCCGATCCGAAGACATAGGAAAGCGTGCCCGAGGTGATCTGGGCCTCGTTCAGATAAGGAGTGATGTAGATGTCCGTCGCCTCGATGAAATCCTTGAGATCCTCCTGGGAGACGAACCGGTTCTCAAAGCGCACATGGTTCTCCACGCCGCGCTCACGGGCGAGACTCTCCAGACCGGACCGGTAGCGTTCCCCCTCCCGTTCGACGAGGTGGGGATGCGTTGCTCCGAGAATGACGTAGAGGACATCGGGATGGCGGGCGACGATCCCCGGGAGAGCCTCGATGACATGCTCGATCCCTTTGCCCGGCCCTATCAGCCCGAAGGTCAGCAGTACGGAATGACCGCCCAACCCGAGCTTCTCCTTGAACGGTTCGGGGTCCGTGAATTCCAGGTCAGGAATGCCATGGGGGATCAGATCGATCTTCTCCAGCGCAACGCCGTAGGTTTCCTGCAGGATCTCGACCCCCTTGCGGGCCATCACCACCAGACGGCTGCTGCGCGAGATGATCTCCTCCATGACCTTTCTCTGATCGTCATCAGGTTCGGTCAGGATCGTGTGGAGCGTGGTGACGACAGGGATCCTCGATTGCCTGAGCAGCTTGAGCACGTGGCTTCCCGCCGGTCCCCCGTAGATTCCGAACTCGTGCTGGACGCAGAGCAGGTCCGCGTCCTGGACGTTCAGGAAGTCTCCCCCGTGACCGTAGGAATCCCGATCCTGCTCATCGATCTCGAAGCGCACGCGGGAGGAGTATCCGTATCCCTCCGCACGGTCATTGACGGCGACCACATAGCACTCCGAGGAGGGGCAGGCCGAGGCCACCGACTCGCAGAGATCATGGGTGAATGTTGCCAGACCGCAGAGCCGGGGAAGGTAGTCGCCGAGGAAGGCGATGCGCTCCGGTCGGGGAGGAAGTCCCGCACTCATGGGTGTGTCGCCATCGCCCATGTCCTATTGTCACCAGGTGTAGGATCCTTCACTCCTTGTGAGTTTCCGGGTGGATTAGGGAACCGCTGCAGCGATTCCTTAAAAAATGAATCGGAGGCCGGCACGCGTCAGGCTCTGGTTAAGACCGCGGTTCCCGTAGAGGTAACGCGAGTCGGCGAAGAGACCGAAGCCACGATTGACCCTGTACTCCAGCCCGCCTCCCACGTTTCCATTGCCCTGGGTGTTATTGTTCCCCCAAGTGGCCCCGCCGCCTGCGATGGCGTAGGGTGCCAGATGCAGGCTCTCGATCGGGATACGGGCGATCAGATTGCCCTGAAGGTTATTGAAGGTGTTCCCCGAGCCGTTGAGGCCTCCAAGGGTGTCGTCGAGACCGATGGCGAAGCACCGGGTGAAGAAGTAGCTGAGGCCCAGGCCACCACCCATGCCGGTGACCGTCCTGTTTCCGGAGCCCGGAACGCCCGGTCCGCCGAACTTCCCGGCGGCACCGGCCACGAACGCATCAAGCTGAACCTCTCCCGCCCGGAACAGATCCTGCTGCGGGGCCACGATCACCTTCTTGTCGGCGGATCCCGCGAACACGCTGGAGGTCATGACCCCCACCGCACACAGGGCCAGAAAGGCCCTGATCACTTTGAGGGGGTGAGTTGATGTCATGGTGTTGGGTATGTTTTTCATAACGCCCAAGGGTTGCCCGGAACTACACCCCCGGACCATTGGCGGGAACGCTTAGAGCCTCCTAAGCAGAGTGATTAGGAGCTGGGAAACAAGCCGCTCGGAAGAGGGGAATAAGATCACGTCCTGCGACTGCGGGATGACCCCAACAGGGCGGCACCGCTTGCCGGGCGCCTAGTGCCGTCAACTGGGAGTTGCAATCAGCCCGATAGGCCCTTCATCTCAACTTCCAACTTTGCCAAGTCAGCCCTCGACGCTTGTCCCAACCTCATGAACAGCCCGGAACGAGTCAAAACGCCTTCGGAAAGACCAAACGGCTTGCCTTCAACCTAAGGAAGGGGCACTTTTCCCCTTTCGGCACCCGTAGCTCAATTGGATAGAGCGCTTCCCTCCGAAGGAAGAGGTTGTGAGTTCGACCCTCGCCGGGTGCACCAGCACACGATATCTGGGGATGTCGATTCGAGACTGTAGGCAAGTCAAATCTGAAAGATACAAAGTACGCTCCGTGTCCTCTGCGCGCTAATCTTCCGCAGTAAACCGGTCCAGCAGGGCGAAGAAGCGTTTCTTCGCCGAGTCGAAGAGGGTGAGGTCGGCGAGGATTTCCCCTGGAGTCTGCACGGAGGGCGACGGCGGTGGCGCGACCCCGGGTTCGGCCAGGGCTTCGCGGGCCATCTGCTCGGTCCACTCGAGATGAAACTGAAGGCCGAGAACCTGATCGCCGACCGGTCCATTCATGAGGAAGGCCTGCTGCTCGGCGGCCCCGTTTCGTGCAAGTTGAACGGCTCCCGGCGGCAGGGTGTAGGTGTCGCCGTGCCACTGGAAGGCACGGAAGGTCCCTTGCCCGCCGAACCAGCGGCCGCCCGCGGCGGTCGGTTCGATCGGTTGCCAACCGAACTCCTTGCAGCTGTGCCTGAAGGCCCTCCCTCCGAGGGCATCGGCGAGCAACTGGCAGCCTAGGCAGAGTCCGAGGATCTTCTTGCCCGCCGCCACGGCTTGCCGAAGGTATTCCTTCTCGTCGGCAAGCCATGGGTGCTTTTCCTCATCGTACGCTCCCATCGGTCCCCCGAGGCTTACCAGAAGGTCAAAGGAGGCGACCGGGGGGAGGGAATCTCCCTGGCAGATCAGGCAGGTTGAGACGCCATGTCCTCGTCCCGCGGCCCACTCGATGAGGGCACCGGGCCCGTCGAGCGGGTCGTGCTGGATGAGGAGAATTCTCATTGGTGACATTCCTGTAGTATGCCGTGTGCCTCGTTGACAGGGGCCGGTTGGCAGGAGATACTAACCGGCTACTCAAAAGCCATGGATAAAATTCGCAACATCGCCATCATCGCCCACGTCGACCACGGGAAGACCAGTCTCGTCGACCAGCTCCTGAAGCAGTCGGGCACCTTCCGCGCCAACGAGACCAAGGCCTCCGAGGAGCGCATCATGGATTCCATGGATCTGGAACGTGAGAAGGGCATCACCATCAAGGCCAAGAACGCCGCCTTCCAGTGGAACGACTACCATGTGAACATCGTCGACACTCCGGGCCACGCCGACTTCGGCGGAGAGGTGGAGCGCATCATGAAGATGGTGGACGGCGTGCTCCTCGTGGTGGACGCCTTCGGCGGCCCCCAGGCCCAGACAAAGTTCGTACTCAAGAAGGCCCTTGAGAACGGCCTCAAGCCTATCGTCGTCATCAACAAGATCGACCGTGACAACGCCGATCCCCACAAGGTTCTCGACATGGTCTTCGAGCTCTTCCTCGAACTCAACGCCAACGACGAGCAGCTCGACTTCCCCGTGGTCTACGCAAGCGCCAAGCAGGGCTTCGCCAAGAACGAGATCGACCAGGAGAGCACCACGATGGAGCCCCTCTACGAGGCGATCGTCAAGCACATCCCCGCCCCGAAGAAGTCGGACGTCCCCTACTTCCAGATGCTGGTCTCCAACCTCGACTACAGCGACTACCTGGGCCGTATCGCCTTCGGCCGCATTGTCAGCGGCAGTGTGAAGCTGGGCGAGAAGGTTGTCTGCATCCACAAGGATGGCAGGAAGGAGAGCGCCCCGATCACCGCCATCTTCGGCCACAAGGGTCTGCAGAAGATCGAGCTCACCGAGGCAAGCGCCGGTGACATCGTCGGCATCTGCGGCTTCGAGGAGGTCTTCATCGGCGAAACCATCACCGACAACGACACCCGCGAGCCGCTCGCCTTCATCGACATCGATCCTCCGACGATCAGCATGAAGATCTGCATCAACGACGGACCTCTCGTCGGCAAGGAGGGCAAGCTCGTGACCGCCCGCCAGATCAAGGAGCGCCTCATCCGCGAGACCCGTACGAACGTCTCGATCGAGGTGAAGGAGACCGAGACCGCCGGCCACTTCCAGATCAAGGCCCGGGGCGAAATGCAGATCGCCGTCATCGTGGAGCAGATGCGCCGCGAGGGCTTCGAGCTTCTCGTCTCCCGCCCCGAGGTCATCTTCAAGCGCGGGGAGGGAGGATCCCTCCTCGAGCCGATGGAGAACGTCTATGTCGATGTTCCCTCCGAGAACCTCGGCGATATCCTCCAGAGCCTCGCCGGTCGCAAGGCCGAGATCGTGAACATGGATCACCGTGAGAAGGGCGTCACTGTCCAGGCGGTGGTTCCCACCCGCGGACTGATCGGCTTCGAGACCGATCTGGTGAACCTGACCAAGGGGAGCGGCATCATGTCGCATATCTTCAAGGAGTACGCCGAGTACAAGGGTGAGATCCCGACCCGCAACAACGGCGTCCTTATCGCCATGGAAGGCGGCACCAGCATGGCCTACGCGCTCGACACCATCCAGGAGCGCGGTCGTCTCTTCATCGGCCCCCAGGAGGAAATCTACGTCGGAATGATCATCGGCGAGAACTCCCGCGCCGACGACATGCCGGTCAACCCCTGCAAGGCCAAGAAGCTCACCAATATGCGAAGCCAGGGTGACGGCAAGGGCATCTCCCTTGCTCCTCCCCTGAAGATGAGCCTGGAGCGTTCGCTCGAGTACATCGCCCCCGACGAATACGTCGAGGTGACCCCGCTCAGCATCCGCCTCCGCAAGAAGATCCTCGACGCCACCGCCCGCAAGCGTGCTTCGGCCACGCCGGTCGTCGCCGACGAATAATGGAAGATGGGAGATAGGAGCTAGTAGTTGGGGATAAGCCGTATTGATTGCCCAATACCCGTTCCACTATCATTTACCCAAACTCCCAGCTTCTAACTCCCAACCCCTAAATTCCCATGGGCCGTCAATGGTTACTCGCCAAGCGCGAGGTCGCATCACTCAAGAAGTCCAAGTCGACGGGCAAGTTCGTCCGGGAAATCACCATCGCCGCAAGGCAGGGTGGTGCCGATCCGGAGAACAACGCCCGCCTCTTCGCGGCGCTGGAGAAGGCGCGTGCCGAGAGCGTTTCCAAGGATGTCATAGAGCGCGCGATCAACAAGGGAGCCGGCATCGGCGGGGAGAAGGCGGTCATCGACCACATCGTCTTTGAGGGATATGCGCCTCACAAGGTGCCCCTGATCGTCGAGGTCTACACCGACAACACCAACAGGACGACCCCCGAGATCCGTGTCCTCTTCCGTGACGGCCAACTCGGGGCACCCGGCAGCAACAAGTTCCTCTTCGACCACGTCGGTCTCGTCGAGGCCTACACGGACAAGGCCGGCGTCGACCCTGAAGAGGCCGCCATCGAGGCCGGTGCCAACGAGGTTGAAGCGCTCACCCACGACCAGAACGATGACATTCCCGCCGACAAGACGGGCGCCCGCTTCATCACCGACCGCACCGCCACCGCCGCCGTGACCACATGGCTCAAGGCCAACGGCTGGAACGTCGTCACCAGCGAAATCGGCTACGTCGCCAAGAATTTCCCGACCCTCACCGACGAACAGCGTGCCGAGGCGGGAGAGTTTCTGCAGGCTTTGGAGGAGCACGATGATGTGCATCGCGTTTGGACCGCGATCAAATAGCTCAGGTGAGTGCTTTTAGCGCGGGGCCATGTTGCTGCGCGTTCAGCGTAGGATAACTACGCCTTCACTTACGCGCCTTGCCCCGCATCTAAAATCATTTCACCGGAGCGGTGCAACTTGGGAGTAACCACGTTGCCATGATCTCAAAATCCCCGAGCCAGAGTGGCTGGGGCTTTTAGCAGATAGCAGCGTTGTTGTTCGCTCTCCGTAGGTATTGCTACGGCTTCGCTCACACGCCTTGCTTCCATCTAAAATCTCCGCGCAAGAGCCGAAGCTGGGATTACGAGACGGTTTATTGATTCTCTTAACCGTCGATTGACGCCGAATCTCCCATTCATTTTTGGGAACTGAACCCTCGTTTCAATTCGAAAAAAAGCCCCGGCCATTGCTGACTGGGGCTTTGAATTTTCTGATCTGTAGGCTAACAGCCTTCAGTCTTCAGCCTATCTACCTAGTACCGGTAGTGCGCGGGCTTGTAGGGGCCTTCGAGGGAGACGTCGAGGTAGTCGGCCTGCTCCTTGGTGAGTTGGGTCAGCTTGACGCCGATCTTGTCGAGGTGGAGGCGGGCGACTTCCTCGTCGAGCTTCTTGGGCAGGACGTAGACGCCAGGCTTGTAGGTGTCGCGGTTCTTCCAGAGCTCGAGCTGGGCGAGGGTCTGGTTGCTGAAGCTGGCGCTCATGACGAAGCTCGGGTGGCCGGTGGCGCAGCCGAGGTTCACAAGGCGTCCCTCGGCGAGGAGGAAGATCTCGTTGCCGCCAGGGAAGGTGTACTTGTCGACCTGGGGCTTGATGTTGGTGCGCTTGACCGACTTGTCGCCCTGGAGCTTGTCGACCTCGATCTCGTTGTCGAAGTGTCCGATGTTGCAGATGATCGCCTGGTCCTTCATGCGCTTCATGTGCTCGAAGGTGATGACGCCGACGTTGCCGGTGGTGGTGACGTAGATGTCGGCGCGGCCGAGGGTCTCCTCAAGCGTGGTGACCTCGTAACCCTCCATGGCGGCCTGGAGCGCATTGATCGGATCAATCTCGGTGATGATGACACGCGCACCCTGTCCGCGGAGGGACTGGGCACTGCCCTTGCCGACGTCGCCGTAACCGCAGATGACGGCGACCTTGCCGGAGATCATGACGTCGATGGCGCGGTTGAGTCCGTCGACGAGGGAGTGACGGCAACCGTAGAGGTTGTCGAACTTCGACTTGGTGACGGAGTCGTTGACGTTGAAGGAAGGAACGAGAAGCTTGCCCTTCTCGTGGAGCTTGTAGAGGCGGTGGACGCCGGTGGTGGTCTCCTCGGAGACGCCGCGCCACTCCTTGACCATCTCGTGCCAGCGGGTCGGGGTCTCCTTAAGGGTCTGCTTGAGGAGGTCCTTGATGACCTGCTCCTCGTGGTTGCCGGAGGGGGTGTTGACCCAGCCGTCGCCATCCTCGAGCTCGTAGCCCTTGTGGATGAGGAGGGTGACGTCACCGCCGTCGTCGACGACCATCTGGGGGCCCTTTCCGCCCGGGAAGCTGATGGCCTTGTTGGTGCACCACCAGTATTCCTCGAGGGTCTCGCCCTTCCAAGCAAAGACGGGGATGCCGGCCGCGGCGATCGCTGCGGCGGCCTGATCCTGGGTCGAGAAGATGTTGCAGCTGGCCCAGCGGACGTCGGCTCCGAGATCAACAAGGGTCTCGATGAGGACCGCCGTCTGGATGGTCATGTGGAGGGAGCCGGTGATGCGGACGCCCTTGAGGGGCTTCTCCTTGGCGTACTTGGCGCGGATCGACATGAGGCCGGGCATCTCCTGCTCGGCGATGTTGATCTCCTTGCGGCCCCACTCGGCGAGTGTGATGTCGGCTACTTTATAATCGGTGAATGTGGACATGGAAGTTGGGAGTTGGAAGCTGGAAGCTAGGGATTAGGTGATGGGTTATAGGGAATAGGGTGATTATTGATTACTTGAGTTTTGCGGCGGCGAGTGCTGCCTTCTTGAGCGCCGGGGACTTGTCGGTCTTCTCCCAGGTGATATCGGAGTCGTTCTTGCCGAAGTGGCCGTAGTTGGTGGTTTTGGAGTAGATCGGGCGGCGTAGCTTGAGCTGGCTGATGATCTCGGAGGGCTTGAAGCCGAAGGTCTTCTTCACCGCGGTCTCGATCGCCTGCTCGGGAACCGTGGCGGTGCCGAAGGTGTCGATGTGGATCGAGACGGGATTGGGATGGCCGATGGCGTAGGCGAACTGAACCTCGCAGCGTGCGGCGAGGCCGGCTGCGACGACGTTCTTCGCCACATAGCGGCCCATGTAGGCTGCGGATCGGTCGACCTTGGTCGGATCCTTGCCGGAGAAGGCACCGCCACCATGGCGACCCATGCCACCATAGGTGTCGACAATGATCTTGCGGCCGGTCAGGCCGGTGTCGCCCTGGGGTCCGCCGATGACGAAGCGGCCTGTGGGGTTGATTAGAAACTCCGTCTGCTTGGTGAGCATCTTGGCGGGAAGGACCTTGCGGATCACCTTCTCGATGCAGAACTTCTCGATCTCCTTGTGGGAAACACCCTCGGCGTGCTGGGTGGAGATGACGACATTGACGATACGGGTCGGCTTCCCGTCGACATACTCGACGGAGACCTGGCTCTTCGCGTCGGGACGGAGCCACTTGGCGGCGCCGCTCTTGCGGAGGCGGGTCAGCTCACGGCCGAGGCGATGAGCATACATGATCGGCGCGGGCATCAGTTCGGTCGTCTCGTCGCAGGCGTAGCCGAACATGAGTCCCTGGTCGCCCGCACCCTGCTCGGCGGTTTTCTTGCCATCGGCCTTCTTGGCGTCGACCCCCTGGGCGATGTCGGGGCTCTGGGAGGTGATGATGTTGTTGATGAAGACGGTGTCTGCGTGGAAGACGTCGTCGCTGTTGTGGTAGCCGATCTCACGGATCGCATCGCGGACGATCTTTCCAAGATTCAGGACCGACTCGAGCGGGGCGTTTTTGAGTTTGGGAACGGTGATCTCACCGCCGATCACCACGATGTTGCTCTTGGCATAGGTTTCGCAGGCAACGCGGCTCATCGGATCCAGTGCCAGGCAGGCATCGAGGATGGCATCGGAAATGGTGTCGCAGACCTTGTCGGGATGGCCTTCGCCGACGGATTCGGAAGAGAAGATGTAGCTACGTGACATGGGGTGGATGGGTTGGTGTTCTTCTAGGGTTGGGTAAGGCCGAAGGTTATCCTGCGGCTTTACTTATGAACGTATTCGTATATGTAAATGGGTATGGCGTCAATTCTCCAATCCCTCCGGACGCTCTCGGATCCGACGCGCCTCCGATTGCTGGCCCTCCTGCTCGAGGAAGAGCTGACCGTGGCCGAACTGCAGGAGGCTCTCGGCATGGGGCAGTCGCGCATCTCGGCAAGCCTCGGCCAACTGCGCCGCCAAGGGCTCGTGCTCGACCGCC
The DNA here is from genome assembly GCA_049282095.1 of Chthoniobacterales bacterium. Taxonomy (GTDB): domain Bacteria; phylum Verrucomicrobiota; class Verrucomicrobiia; order Chthoniobacterales; family UBA6821; genus UBA6821. The sequence goes on along the minus strand of JBAPTI010000049.1, from coordinate 22,175 downwards.
GTGTCGGCAAGAACATCCACTACGCCGCCGTACCCGCCGCCGTGGCCCCTCTGCGCCAGGCCCTCTCCGCGGCGGTGGCCGAACTGGCCGAGGCCGAGCGGGATCGCCAGGCGCTGCAGTTGGTGCTCAACAAACGGCGCGACCGCGCCGCCGACTACTTCGACAAGCTTGCGGGGAAATTCGGCCGCACCTATGTGCCCGGCCGCTCCTGGCAGGCGCTTGCCCACGGACTGCTTCGCCTCATGCCCCCGATGTTGATCGCCGACATGGGGGCGGGCGAGGGGACGCTTTCCCAGCTTCTGGCCCGCACGGCCAGGCAGGTCATCGCGATCGACAACTCGCCCAAGATGGTCGAGTACGGTGCAAGGATCGCAAGGGAGAACGGCTTCACCAATCTGGAGTACCGGCTGGGAGACATCGAGGAGCCTCCGATTGAGGCGGGATCAGTCGATGTGGTTCTCTTCAGCCAGGCGCTTCATCATGCGGCCCGACCGCAGAGGGCTGTCGAGAGCGCCTTCCGGATCCTCAAACCGGGCGGTCGCATCCTGATCCTCGACCTCGCCAGCCACACCTACGAGCAGGCCAAGGAACTCTACGCCCATGTCTGGCTCGGCTTCTCCGGTGTCGAACTCCACGCCATGCTCGAGAAGGTCGGGTTCCGCGATCCCGAAGTCAGTGTCGTGGCCCGCGAACAGCAGGCGCCGAATTTTCAGACGATTCTGGCGACGGGGATCAAGAAATAGTTGGAGACTCGCGATCTTGGCGGATAGCTGTGTTGTTGATCGCTTGCCGTAGGATCACTACGGCTTCGCTTTCACGCCTTGCTCTCCATCCAAGCTTGTGAGCCTTGTTTGCATGGATGAGCCGCCATTTTGCTGTTTCGGCAGCCCGGAGAGGTGATTTCCTCGGTGAGATAGATGCTGTAGTCGGCGCAGATGGCGCGGACATTGGCGAGAGAGACCGATTCCTTTCAGCGTCATCGAGAGTAAAGGCGATGAAGCCTGCTTCTTCCCGCAAGATCATGCCGATCTTCAGACAGAACCGGTAAAAACCCTGCTTTGAGAGAGCACTTCTTTCTGCGGGCATAGCCAGCTTTAAAGTGAGGCCACGCTTACTATTTAAGTCTCTGTTTCCTGCCTAACAGCCTACAGACTAAAAAGCTAACAGCCTTGCTGGCTCTTTGAGCCAGCTTCAGCGTTTCCTGAGCGGCTTCTCCAGTGCCTCGGCGCGGAGTTGCTTCTCGGCATCGGCCCAGTCGGTGCCGGAGTCGCCTGGCCATCCCATCTTCTGCCGGCGTTCGCCGATGAAATAGGCCCTAAGCGCGATGTCGTCGTGGGAGATCACCGGTTCAATGGCGGGTGCTTTCTGCTCCAGGCTGAAACCGGGGGCCAGCTTGCTTGAGGCTTTTCCAGGAATACGTTTTTTGCGAACGGTAGCCTTGGGCTTTTTCTTGGCAGGGGTCTTGGGGCTCATTTCGCTTTTTGACTTGGAAGCCTTGGTGGAGGTGGAGCTTTGGGATTTTGGAGTTTTGGTAGGCATGGGTGTTACTCCTTGTCAGCAAAAGGTATGCCGTTTCCTGCCCGGGTAAATGGTTTTTTTTGTGCCAATTCCGTTCAATCGGGCCTTATGCTTCCACCATGAAGGAATTCCTGATCCGCTGGTTTGTCACGACCCTTGCCGTTCTGGGAGCCACCTGGCTCATCCCCGGGCTCTCCTACGACACCACGGGAACCCTGCTCGGAGCCGCCCTCCTGCTCGGCATCATCAATGCCTTGGTGCGCCCCGTCCTGCTCCTGCTGAGTCTCCCCTTCATCATCGTGACCATGGGATTCTTCATTCTGGTGATCAATGCGCTCCTGATCCTTTTCGTCTCCAAGGTCATCCCCGGTTTCCATGTCGCCGGCTTCTGGACCGCCCTATTTGCGGGTATCGTGATCGGCCTGATCAGTTGGGTGCTGAGCAGTTTCTTCCGTGCCAGCGATGGAACGGTGCATCCGGTGACCTATCATCCGAGCATCAAGCAGGTGCGGGGCCGGGTGGTCGGGGAGGAGTAAGGGGAAGTTAAAAACGTTAGAAGGTTGAAAGGTTAAAATGTCGACGATGGGTGTCCTAGTCCCTGCATGAAACCTTTTCACCTTTTCACTTTTTCACCCTTTTAACTGCATTTCATGCAGATTCCCTTTTTCGATCATACGCCGGCGGCACCGAAGGTCTGCGGGATCACCACTCCCGGGGATGCGCTGGGCTGCATCGAAGCGGGTGCAGGCGCCCTTGGTTTTAATTTCTATCCTCCCTCGCCCCGCTCGATCCGGGCCGACGGAGATCTCTCCTGGATCGTAAAACTGAAGGCCGATTATCCCGATGTGGCCTTCATCGCCGTCGTGGTGAATCCCGACGAGGCACTGCTTGCCTCCCTTGGCAGAACGGCTTGCTTCGACGCGATCCAGTTCCATGGGGATGAGTCTCCCGGTTTCTGCGCCGCAGCGGGGGCTCATTTCCCGCAATGGATCAAGGCCCTGCGCATCCGCTCGGAGTCCGATCTGGCTCCTGCCCTCGCTTTTGAAACCCCATGGCTCCTTCTCGATGCGGCCGTTCCGGGAACCTACGGGGGGAGCGGGCATGCCGTCGATTGGGATCTGGCGGCACAATTCGTGGCGGCCCATCCCGAGAAGCGCGTGATTCTGGCCGGAGGACTCAACCACTCGAATGTCACCGAGGCCGCCTCCAAAGTGCATCCCCATGCCGTCGATGTCGCAAGCGGCGTCGAGTCCTCTCCCGGTGTTAAGGATCCGGAGAAAGTCCGCGATTTCATCGCGGCGGCTCTCGCAGGCTGAAAAGGAGTTAATCACGAACTCAGGAATCTGAGAGGGTATAGGTGCGACTGATAATCACCTGATCCGTGTGACAAACCAGAGGGGTGTGCAAAAATATTGCTCCAACCCTTTTTTCCTGAGTTCTTGAGTTCCAGATTCAAAAATTCTGTGCATTCTTTGCTGTCCCAACTCTTCACCCCTTCAACTTTTCAACGAATCACCTGTATCTCATGAGTAAGACCTACCGCATCGCAGTGTTGGCCGGAGACGGCATCGGACCCGAAGTCATGGCCGAGGCCGCCAAGGTTCTCCGGGCCGTCGAGAAGAAGTTCAGATTTGAACTCAAGGAGACCGCGATGCCCGTGGGGGGAGCAGCGATCGATGCGACTGGAAAGGCGCTTCCCGCGGAGACGCTCAAGGTCTGTGAGGAGAGCGATGCGATTCTCTTCGGTTCCGTCGGCGGACCCAAGTGGGAGAACCTTCCTCCCAACGAGCAACCCGAGCGCGCCGCCCTGCTTCCGCTGCGCAAGCACTTCGGACTCTTTGCCAACCTCCGTCCCTGTATCTGCCTGCCTGAGTTGGCTCATGCCTCGCCGCTCCGTCCCGAGTCCGTGGCGGGTGGTGTGGATGTCCTCTGCGTACGCGAACTGACCGGCGGTCTCTATTTCGGCGAGCCCAAATTCTTGAAAGATTCCGGTGAAAACGAGGCTGATCCGATTGCCGTCGACACGATGGTCTACAAGAAGAGCGAGATCGAGCGGATCGCCCGCGTTGCCTTCGAGGCCGCTCGCGGCCGTGGAAGGAAGCTCACCTCAATCGACAAGGCCAATGTTCTTCAGAACGGCATCCTCTGGCGCCGCACTGTGAACGAAATCGCGAAGGAGTACCCCGACGTGACCCTCTCGCACCTCTACGTCGACAACGCCGCGATGCAGCTCATCAAGAACCCGAAGCAGTTCGACGTGGTGCTGGCCGAGAACCTCTTCGGCGACATCCTGAGTGACGAGATGGCCATGATCGCGGGATCGCTCGGCATGCTCCCGAGCGCTAGCCTCGGGCAGTCGAAGGGCGAGTCACGCCGCTTCGGCATGTACGAGCCGAGTGGCGGCACAGCCCCCGATATCGCCGGCAAGGGGATCGCCAATCCAATCGCCCAGATCCTGAGCGCCGGGATGCTCCTGCGTCACTCGCTCAACGAGGTGGCCGCCGCCGATGCGATCGACGCGGCTGTCCGCAAGGTGATCGCCTCCGGCCTCCGAACGGGCGACATCTGGTCCGAAGGGACGACCAAGGTCGGCACCGCCGCGATGGGCGATGCCGTGGCCAAGGCGATCTGAGGCCGGCTCTTTCACCGGGGAAAGCGACCTTCATTTCCAACCGGGACATACGATGAGTTCCGCAACCAACCAAAAGACATCACTCCTCTGGTTGGCGGCGCTCGGGGTGGTGTTCGGTGATATCGGGACGAGCCCTCTCTACGCGTTCCAAACGGCGGTCGGCCTCACTGGCGCATTCCATGCGGTCGCGGTCGCCTCACTGATGATCTGGACGGTGATCCTGGTGGTCAGCGTGAAGTATGCCTTTATCCTGATGAGGGAGGATTACAAGGGGCAGGGGGGCGTCTTTGCCCTCTTTGCGCTTTTGAAAGCGGCCCGAGCCCCGAAACCGGTGGGATTCGGGATCCTTGCGGTGGTGGCGTTCGGCGCTGCACTCCTGCTCAGCGACGGCACTCTCACGCCGGCCATCTCGGTGCTGAGTGCCGTGGAGGGGATGGCGACGATTCATCCCTCCCTTTCCGCCTATGTCCCTGGAGTCGCGGTCGCCATCCTGATCCTCCTCTTCGGGATCCAACGCTTCGGAACCGGAAAGCTCGGGGCTGTTTTCGGTCCCGTGATGCTTCTTTGGTTTTTTGGCATCGCCCTCACGGGTGCCCTGCAGATCGTGAGGCATCCTTCGGTGTTCAGGGCGCTCGACCCTTTCCCGGGGCTCGGGTTGCTCGCCCAATCCGGTTGGCACGGGTTTGCCATCATGGGTGCCGTCGCGCTTGCCGTCACCGGTGCCGAGGCCCTCTACGCCGATCTGGCCAACTTCGGCAAAGGTCCGATCCTCACGGCATGGTATGGCATCGCACTCCCCGCACTCCTTCTCAACTACCTCGGTCAGGCGGCCTATCTGGAGGCCAACCCCTCGGCATCATCCGACACGGGTCTCTTCTTCCTCCTCTGCCCCATGGCGATGCGCGTGCCGCTAGTCCTGCTGGCGACCGCCGCCACCGTCATCGCCTCGCAGGCCCTGATCAGCGCCGTCTTCACGCTGGTGCGTCAGGGTAAGTCCCTCGACATTCTTCCCCCGTTCGTCAGCAGGCACACCAATCCGGGGGTGAGGGAGCAGATCTACATCCCCGCGGTCAATTTTCTGCTGGGGATCTGCTGCATCATGCTGATCGTCATCTTCCGCACCGGTGCCTCGCTGGCCAACGCTTACGGTGTCGCGGTGACGGGGGCTATGGTGGTCACCTCAATTCTCTGGGGGGCCGTGATGTTCTCGAGGTCCGGCGTCGCCAGATGGAAAACCTCGCTGATTCTCGGTGCTTTGCTGGTTCTTGATCTGGCGCTGTTCCTCTCCTGCATGACCAAGTTCCCGAGCGGTGGTTTCGTTCCCTTCCTCCTCGCCATCGGAATCATGTCGCTGATGTTCTCATGGTATCGTGGGAAGAGGCTCATCAATGAGGCGATGAAGGCCGGCTTCATCTCACCCGAGGAACTCGGCAAAGAACTGGCCGATGGCACCCTGGCGCGTGTGGCCGGGACAAGGGTCTACATCACCCGGGAAAGCACGCCCGAACACTCGGTGGGCTCGATTCTGGAGTTTCAGCGGAGAACCAAGTCCGTCGCCGACAAAGTGGTGATCCTCATGCTTCCCTCCAACTGGTCCGATCCATACGAGGTGATAGGAGATCCCGTGGTCAAGAAGCATCAGGGAGGTCTCTGGGAAATCACGGTTCCCCATGGATACATGGTCGAGGCGGATGCCCCCGGAAGCCTGCGGGCGGCCGCGGAGGCGAGTGGTGGAGCCTTTTCCTTCGATCCTGAAGATACTTTTTATATCATCCCCAAGGAGTTTTTGGCCTCGGACGGGGGGCGTTTGCTGCCATGGCAGAGAAGAATTTTCAGCTTCCTTGTAAGGAATGTGGGTTTCATCGTGAACTTCATGGGAATCCCTCCCGAGCGTTTGATCGTCTATCTTGCCTACATCAAGACCGACGGACGGGCCGCCGTCGCGGCTGGAAGCGAGAAGTAGCGGCGGCGGATTATTTGCCAACCGTGATAGCGTGTGATCCGGTATCGGCGCACGTTCCCTCCTTGACTGGCAGCTCCAGGGGGGCAAGATGCCCGCAATGATGAACCGTTTGGTTTCCTACTGGGTCTACGGGGGCTTTCTCGCGGCATTTCTCCTGATCGGCCTGATGCCGGCCTTCACCCGCTCCTGGCAGCTTCCGCTGATCCTTGTGTTTCTGCAGTTGCCGGTCTACATGCTCCACCAGCTTGAGGAGCATGATGACGACCGCTTCCGCCGGTTCATCAACGACATGATCGGGGGAGGCCGCGAGGTGCTCTCCCGTGGGGCGGTTTTCGTGATCAACGTTCCGGGGGTCTGGGGAGTCAATCTCCTCTCCATCCTGCTGGCCTTTTCACTCGATCTGGGGTTCGGGCTGATCGGCGTCTATCTCACCCTGATCAACGGGCTGGTCCATCTGGCTCAGGCAGTTCGACTCAGGCGCTATAATCCCGGCCTGATCACCGCGGTCCTTCTCTTCCTTCCCGTGGGGGGATTGGCCCTTGCGGCCGTCATGAAATCGGGATCAGTCACGATCGGGTACCACCTGCTTGGATTGGGTAGCGCCGTGGCGATCCATCTGGCCATCGTGGGCTGGATTCTCCTGAACCTTCCTGGGCTGAGCCGTCCGAAACCTTGAAACCCGCACCTTGGGATTGGTGTGGCGGTTGTGTTGGGGGAAAATTTCTTGCCAAAGCAGCCGCATGACGGGCAATTTCCTTTATGGCAGCAACGAGTCATTCCAATTTCGACGAGACGTTCTACCGGGGGGCCGATTCCTTTTTCACGGCCAACTCGGAAATCGGGCTGACCTTCGACGACGTCACTCTGGCGACTCTTTATTCGGACATCCTTCCCAGCCAGACCAAGCTTGATTCGCGTCTGAGCGACGGGCTTCAGCTCAATATTCCCATTGTCTCCGCGGACATGGACACGGTCACGGAATCGCGCCTTGCGATCGCCCTGGCGCTCAACGGCGGCCTCGGCCTCATCCATTACAACATGCCCGAGCGCGACCAACTCGGGGAGGTGAGCCGCGTGAAATACCATGTCCAGGGGCTCATTCAGGATCCCATCAAGGTATCACCCGACCAGTTCATTGGAGACGTCCTGAAGCTCATTGAGGAGAAGAACTTCGGCTTCAGCACCTTCCCCGTCGTGGATGAGAAGGGTGGGCTCGTCGGCCTCCTCTCCGGTCACGTGGTCAAGCCGCGCTACGCTTCCAAGAAAGTCTCCGAGGCGCTGACTCCGCGCAACCAGGTTCACACCGTCACCAGGAAGGAACTCGGCACCGATCCCATCGCCATCGCCGACAAGTTCTTCACCGAGCATCTCGGCATCCACAAGCTTCTGGTCGTCGACGAGGAAGACCGGTTGCACGGCCTCATCACCATGAGCGACGTGGAGAGGATCACCCAGGAGCGCAAGGCCCAGTTCAAACCCGCGCGCGACTCCCAGTTCCGTCTGGTCTGCGGCGCGGCGGTCTCCGCAACGCGCAATGCATTCGGCGAACTCGACAGGGAGCGGATCCTCAACCATGTCGCGGCTCTCGTCGAGCGAGGTATCGATGTCGTCGCCGTCTCCACCGCCCACGGTCACAGTAAGGGGGTCGGGGACACGGTCAGGGTGGTGCGCGACGCCTTCCCGAAGCTGCCCATCATCGCAGGCAACGTCACCAGCGCCGCGGGGGTCGAATACCTCGCCGACTGCGGGGCCAGCGTGATCAAGGTTGGTCAGGGTCCCGGTTCGATCTGCACCACGCGCGTCGTTGCCGGAGTCGGGATCCCACAGATGACCGCCCTGTACGTCTGCTCCAAGGCCGCTGCGGAGAAGAAAGTCTCGATCCTTGCCGACGGGGGGATCACCAAGTCGGGCGACATCGTCAAAGCCCTGACCCTAGCACAGGGCGTGATCTGCGGCGGCATGTTCGCCGGTTGCACCGAGTCACCCGGCGATGTCGTCGAGATCGGTGGCAAACTTTACAAGCAATACCGCGGCATGGGCAGTCTCTCCGCGATGAAGGCCGGCAGTGCCGCCCGCTACGGCCACGACAAGGCTGACACCACGCGCAAGGTTGCCGCCGAGGGCGTCGAGGCGCTCAAGGAGGCATGCGGACCCGTGGATCGTGTCTTGGCCAGCCTCATCGGCGGGATCCAGAGCGGCATGGGCTATCTCGGTGCGGAAAATCTCGAGCAACTCCGGGCAAAGGCGCGCTACATCCGGGTCAGTCCGGCTGGCCAGCGCGAGGCCGCCCCGCATGATGTGGTCGAGCTCAAGACCAAGAACTGAAAAACCCTGACGCGAGCCGTTTTAGCACGGGTGGATTTTTTCCAGCTCGGGCAATAGCACAACGCTTTCCTGCTCGTTCGGATCCGTCCGGGCAATAACGGCCACGACGTCCTCGGTCTGGCTTGGATTATACGGAAGGTGGGGAACATCCGCCGGAATGTAGAAGAAATCGCCGGGCTTTACGATGGAGTGATGCTCCAGTTGTTCGCCATGCCAGACTCCGGAAGTTCCTTGGAGTGCGTAAATCGCTGTTTCATGGGTGGCGTGTTTGTGCGCTTTGGCCTTTCCACCGGGAGGAATGGTCACCAACTGAAGGTGAATGCCCCTTGATCCCACGGTCTCGGCCGAAATCCCGACGAGATAGTCGAGGCCTTGCTTGCCGGTGTATTCATCAGTGGGGCTGATCAACCGGCATTCTCCGCCATATGGCCCTGGAAATTCTTTTGCCATTGAAGTGGCGTCAGTGAAATTAGGGAAGACGGACTGATGAAGAGCGTGATGACACCCCGTATGGCTACCAACCGAGGATCATTGCAAAGACCAGCGGGGCGACGATCGAGGCGTCGGACTCGATGATGTGCTTCGGGGTGCTCTCCCCGAGCTTACCCCAGGTGATCTTCTCATTGGGCACGGCGCCGGAGTAGCTTCCGTAGCTGGTGGTCGAGTCGCTGATCTGGCAGAAGTAGCCCCAGAGCGGCACCTCGGGACGCTGGAGATCCTGGTGAAGCATCGGGACGACACAGATCGGGAAATCGCCGGCAATGCCGCCGCCGATCTGGAAGAATCCGATGGAGCCGTCGGGGGAATCGGCATGACGTCCCGAGCCCTTGGCGGCGCCGGGGAGGGGCTTGGAGTTCTTCGTGTACCAGTCGGCGAGCGCGATCATGTACTCGATGCCGGTGCGGACGGTGTGGACATTCATCACGTCGCCGCTGATGACGTGACCGGCGTACATGTTGCCGAGGGTGGAATCCTCCCAACCGGGGACGAACATCGGGAGGTTCCTCTTGGCCGCCTCCATGAGCCAGCTGTTCTTCGGATCGATCTGATGCTCAAGCTTCCCACCGAGCAGGATGCGGTACATGAACTCGTGGGGAAAGAGACGCTCCCCCTTCTTGTCGGCGGCGACCCACTCATCGAGGACGGCATTCTCGATCCGGCGCATCGCCTCCATCTCGGGGATGCAGGTGTCGGTGACGCGGTTCATGTGGCGCTCCAGCAGGCCCATCTCGTCGGCGGGGGTGAGGTCGCGGTAGTTGGGTACGCGTTCGTAGAAGTCGTGTGCGACCAGGTTGAAGACATCCTCCTCGAGGTTGGCGCCGGTGCAGCAAATGGCGTGAACCTTCCCTTGGCGGATCATCTCTGCGAGGGAGAGTCCGAGTTCTGCGGTGCTCATCGCGCCCGCGATGGTCATAAACATGGAGCCGCCCTTCTCGAGATGGGCGGTGTAGGAACGGGCGGCGTCCTTCAGCGCGGCGGCATTGAAGTGACGGTAGTGATGCTCGATGAAGGTGGAGATGGGGCCGAGTGTGGACATGGGGAAAATGATGAAGGATGAATGAAAAATTATGAAGGATGAAGGATGAAGAAGCGAGAAATCAGCGGGTGGTGATTTTCGTGCTACAGGGCCGAAACCAGAATCAGTGAGTCGAACCGAAGTCCTGAGGCGAAAAAGCAATCAGTACCTGGCAAAAAAAGGCCGCACCGGTTGCCCGATGCGGCCTTTGGGAGTGTTGGCGATCCGGGGATCAGTTCTGGATCTTGCGCTCGACGGCTCCCGCGGCCTTGGTCAGGTCACGTCCACCGGCACTGACATCTTCTCCAACACCCTTGATGGTGTTGCAGGCGGTAAGTCCGGTGGTGGCGATGGCAAGAAGGAGGAATGCAAGGAGGTGTTTCATAGGTCCTGAGATTTGACAAAAAACCAATGCCCTGTCGATACGGGAAGTGGGGTTATCACACCCCCGGAACCGCAGGTTTTCCGTCGGGCGTGAGGCCGGTTCCCTTGTCGTGATGCCCGTCATGAGCCGCCTTGCGCGCCGCGTGCATCTCCTCGCAGGCCTCCGACCACTTGGCGAGGAACCCGGGATTTTTGAGGAACTGTTTCGCCAGGAACTGTCCGTAAAGCTTGCCCGCCCTGACATCCGCCGGAAAATGGCGTCCCAGAATGACCCTGTACCAGGCCTTTTGCCGCGCCTGCTTGTGAAGGGCCTTTGTTTCCTGCGGAAAGGCGCTTGCAAGAAGGTTGGCCCAGACAAAGGCGCGTGTCGTGTGGCCGCTCGGATAAGCATAGCCGTTGCTCGTCTCAAGAGCGCCCGATTCCTTCCAACTCAGCGGCCTTGTCCTCGTGAAATAGTGTTTGGCCAGTTCGATGGCCTCCTTGGTTTCGGAGGTCACCTCCCCGAAAAGGGCCGCCGTCTTGGGGAGATCCTTCGCGTTGAACCAATCCCCGAGGGTTTCGGAATAGTCAAAGACGCTGTCGTGGGAGGCCTTGTTGCCCCGATCGATCTGCTCCTGCGTTGCCGTGGCGCGGGCGTTCTTGAGAAAGCCCGTGTCGATCCTGAACTGCTCGGATCCCGGAACCGGCGGTGGGGGAAGGATCGCGGGGATGTCGAAGCTCTTCGGATTGATGTAGGGGGCGGACTGAGTCCCGGCAGGGAAAGCGATGCACAGGGACAGTGCGGCTATTGAGGCAAGGAAGAGCGGTCTTTTCACAAGGTGCATCAGGGAAGCGTACGGAACGCCGGGAATGAGAAAAGAGAAAAGGCCGGGATCCCGGCTCTATTCGTCCACCACGGCAAGATCGCTGGCGGTCACGCGCAGTACCTCCTCCACCGAGGTGAGTCCCATGGAGGCTTTCCGCCATCCATCCTTGCGCAGTGGGATCATGCCGTCACGCATGGCCTGGTCGGCCAATTCGGTGCCGGTCGCCCTTTTCTGGAGCAGTTCCTGCAGGGCCGGCGTCATCATGCAGATCTCCATGATGGCAAGCCGTCCGGAATAGCCGCTGTTGCGGCAATGCTGGCAACCGACCGGTTGGCGTAATCCTGCGGCGAGTTCCTTCGGGAAGCCGATCCGGTCGAGTTCCTCCGCGCTCATGGCGATCGGCTTCGAGCATTTCGGACAGAGTTTCCTCACAAGCCTTTGCGCGAGGAAGGCCCGGACGGAAGAGCCCACCAGGAATGGCTCCACCCCCATGTCGAGCAGGCGGGTGATGCCTCCCACCGCGTCGTTCGTGTGCAGGGTGCTGAAGACCAGGTGACCCGTCAATGCCGCCCGGATGGCGATATCCACGGTCTCCACGTCGCGCATCTCGCCGACCATGATCACATTGGGGTCGCCGCGGAGGATGCTCCGCAGGGCGTTGGCAAAGGTGAGGTCGATCTCGGGTTTCACCGCAATCTGGATCACGCCGTCGATCTTGTGCTCGACGGGATCCTCGATGGTGACGATGCGCCGTTCCTTCACGTTCAGCGAACTCAGGAAGGTGTAGAGCGACGTGCTCTTTCCGCAACCGGTCGGGCCCGTGACGAGGACGATGCCGTTGGGCATTCCAATGAGCGAGCGGACCTTCTTTTCGACAGCGGGCTCCAGGCCGAGTCGTTCAAAATCGAAATGTTCCTGCCCCAGCAACCTCAGGCTGACGTTCTCGCCGTGCACGCAGGGGATCGTGGCCACGCGCACATCGATGGGGCGGCCCTTGTGCTCGAGGGCAATGCGCCCGTCCTGGGGAAGGCGTCGCTCGGCGATGTCCAGCGAGGCCATGATCTTCAGGCGGGAGATGACGGAATCCTGCAGGACTCGGATCCTGGGAGGAACCGGCGCCTCGTGCAGGACGCCGTCGATCCGGTAACGGATCCGGAGGTCGTGTCCGAGAGGCTCGAAGTGCACGTCGGTGGCTCCCTGCTGGAGCCCCTCCCGCAGGATCTGATTCACGAATTTCATCACGGAGGCCTCGGGATCCTCCCCGTCGAGCACGTTGACCTCCTCCTTCTCCGTGACGATCTCCTCGTCCCGTCCCTCCAGGAGTTCCTCGAATGTCTCGGCACCGACGCCGTAGGCCGATTTCACCGCTTCGACGAGCCGCCTGCGGGTGGTCATCACGAGCCGTACGGGTCCCGGATGGTGATGGGTGACCGCCTGCCATGCGGCGTGATCGAAGGGATCCCAGATCAGGAGACTGAGTTCCTCACCCTCGCTCTCGGTCGCTTCGGGCAGGATCTGGAAGCCCAGGGCCAGCCTTGCCGGGAATGAAGTGCGGAGATTTTCGGCGGGGGAGACCTCGGTTTCCTCCCTCCACCCGATGCGCAGAAGCCCCGAGAGTTCCCGCAGGAAGTCATGCTCGGGAACCATGCCGCTGGAAAGGATCGTCCCCACCAGCGACTGCTGGGAGAAGGTTGCCGTCGTCATCAGGCCGCGCAGGGCTTCCCGATCGGTGCAGCCGGCAAGCTCCGCGGCATGGATCAGGAGATCCTCAAGGCATGCAAAATCCGTCGCGGACTGTTGCTGCGGGGTGGCCATGTCGTTGGGGCTGTATTGGTCGGGGCGACGGTGCGACGGGGCCGGTCCTCAGAAATTATCGATCTTCTTCTGAGGGAAGAGCTGGAATTTCTTCTTCTTGGGCGTCGGGGTCGGCGTGGGGCGTAGCTTCTCCTTGAGGGTGCGGGCCCGTTGACCGAGGTCGCTGTCCCCACCCTGCTCGAGGCTGGCCTTCTCCATCGCCTCGTTGGACTCGACCACGATCGGTTGGATCATGACGACGAGTTCGCGACGAGTGCGTTTCTTGCTGGAGAGTCCTCCCGCAAGGGCACCGATCAAGGGGATCCTGTCGATGATGGGTATGCCGCGGTCATCGAGGGTCTTGTCATCCTGGATCAACCCGCCGAGGACGATGGTGGAGCCGCTCGGGACGCGCACGGTGGTGGTGAGTTCCTGGGTGAGGATCGTGGGGGCCTGAACTCCACCGACATTCTGAGTGGCGCCGACCCGGTTGTTCTGCTGGGCGATGACCAGGTTCACTTCCTTGTCGGCATTGATCAATGGGATGACCTCGAGTTTCAGCACCGCAGGAATGTAGGTGATGTTGGCTTGGATGGTGTTCCCGAGCTGGTTCCCGCCGGCGAGCGAGGTGGTCTGGGTCTGGGAGGGGACGGGAATGTTCTCACCGTTGAAGATGACGGCCTTCTTGTTGTTGCTCGTGTAGACGACGGGTCGTGAGAGAACCCGGAACTTGCCGGTCGTTTCGAGGGCGCGGGCGTAGGTGCTCACCCCCTGTGCGATCGCCCCGTAGACCGTCAGTCCGGTGAGCGAGGAAGGGAAGGAGTTGATCGCATTGGTGAGTCCGCTGGTGACGAGGTTGGTGAGCACATTGGCAATGCTCCCGTTGACAGCCGCTCCGATGAGGTTGTTCGTCCCGCCGGTATTGATTTTCGCGAACCAGGAGGCGCCGTATTCCAGGTCGTCGTTGAGTGTCATCTGGCCGATCACCGCGGCGAGGTAGACCTGCTTGGGGCGCCGGTCCAGGAGATCGATGATCTGCGCGGCCTTTGCTTTGCTGTCGGGCGGGCCGTAAACGATGATCGAGTTGCCGCTGGAGTCGCCGATGATGCTGGTGGCGCCGATCGTTGCGGATTGCGGGGGGTTCTGGGCCGCAGCGTCGGTCAGTTTGTCGGGGGTGTTGGCCACGGCGCCCCCGGTGGAGCCCCCCCCGGCGCCGGCGGAATTCGCCTGCTGTTGGTTCTGGGGTGTGGGTTGGGACTTGGCGTTCCCGGAGGTGGATTCCTTGGAATCCGTGTCATCCTTCCCCTTGAGCATGTCGACCAGGACGGGGAAGAGATCACCCACGGAAATGTAGTTGAGTGGTCGGACGAGGGGTTGGTCTGTCTCGACCGGTTGATCCAGCTTCGAGATCAACTCCCGGAGATACTTGTAGTTCTCCGCCTTGACGATCATGAGGATCCTATTGGTTCTCTTTTCGGCGATGAACTGCGCCTTGCCGCTGAGCATGTGGATGTCGCCGCCCGTGGAGACCACGGCACCCTGCTGCTGTCCTCCCTGTCCCCCTTGCGGCGGTTGGGCCGCGCCCCCTCCACCTGATCCCGCACCGAACATCTGGTTGAGTGTCTCGACGACTTTCTCGGCATTGGCGCGCTGCAGGGGGATGAATTCCGTGATGATCTGGCTCGGTTCGCGATCGACGACCTGGAGCAGTGCGATCGCCTTCCTGATGATCGGGGTCTTGTCGGTGATGACCAGCGCGCTGGTGTTGGGGACGGCCACGAGCGATCCGTAGGCATTCAACTGGACCACTCCCTGCACGATGGAGACGGCTTCGGCCGGGGACAGGTAGCGCAGCGGCTGGTAGAAGCTGACGATTTTGTCCCCGTCCTGCGGGAGCTGGGATTCCTCGAGGTAGAGCGGCAGTCCCTCGGAGCGGGGCGGGCGACTCGGTCCGAGGATTTTCACCGTCTTCTCGTCGACGGGAACCAGTGTGTAGCCGTTGAGCAGCAGGGAACTCTCGATCAGCGAAACCGCCTCCTTGTGAGGAACAGGATCGGTGACCATGATCGAGAGTTCCGGGCCCGATAGGTTGGAGTCACGGATCAGCCGCTTGCCGGTCAGTTTCTCGTAGACCGTCAGGACCTCCGCGACGGAGGTGTGGGGGAACTGGATGGAGATCGTCTCCTCATTGGAAGGGGCCGGTTCCTGCTGGGCCCTCAAAGCAGCGAGACCGTGAAGAAGCAGGGCCGCGATCAAGAGTCCGCGGAAAGCGGTCCGGTGGGTGGATGGGATCATGGTGCGGGTGGTTGGGTATTCTGTGGTGCCGTGACGACCGGTCGGCGGATGATGCGCCTGCCGGGCGGTGTGTTGGAAGGCGTTTTCGGAAGGGGTGGCAGAGGGGGGAGCTTCACGCCGGGGGCCGGTGCGTTAGCCGAGGCCGGGGATCCCGGAGCGGGAGCGGCCGCTTGGGCCGCGGGATTACCTCCCTCCATGAAGCCGATGGTCCCCGTTTCGCCACCGACGCGGATGGTGGCCTTCACGGGGTTCTTCCCTTCACGGATCAAGGAGACGAGTGACATGTTTTTCGCATTCGGCCTGCCCGTGAGAAGCTCGCGGCTCTGGTCGGTGCGGTCAAAGACAAAGACCTGTTCCTCCCCTCCGATGGTGATGATGCCGGTCATGGCATAGCGCTCCGCAAGCGGTGAGCTCTCCTCGGCGGTCGGAAGGGAAAAGGGGGAGCGGGCAATGAGCTTGCCGAACGCTTCGAGTTCACGCGGTTTTTCCCATGCCTCCGACGGGGAGTCCGAGGCGGTGGCGGCGCCGGAGCAGCAAAGGAGTGCCGCAATCAGAAGTCCGCGCCTTGGCCTCTGAAGCCTTGGAACAGGGAAGGGCTGTGATGCGTGGCTCATCGGGTCGGGGGAGTTGGCCCGGTGTTGCCGGTGCCGTCAACCGGATGGAACTGCTGGCGCAGCTCCATCTCGACAAGGACGTTCGGCGGCTGCGCGTCGCTCTTGATCGAAATCTTGTCGACGGTCCTCCATGCGGAGGGAGTCTGGAGGGCAAAGAGCATTTTCACGAGGCCTGCAAAGGGGCCGCTCAGTTTCACGGCGACGGCCACGCTGGATCCCTGCGGCGAGGACTGCGGCGGCAGGAGGTTCTCCTCGGTCACCTTCAGGCCGGCTTTCTCGGCCTCCTCGCGTTCCGTTTTGAGAAGATCGGCGCTCGCCGCATCAGGCTCCGATCGAGGCATCGGATGGGAGTCGAGCCATGCCACGGCTGGACGGAGGATCTCCCCCCGCTCGATCCAACCCCTGCTTTCGGCAATCTCCGTCCGGGTTGCCGTGATGGCTTTCCGAAGACCTGTCCTTGCCTGCAGGAATGCACGCAAGCCCAAGAGATTCAAGGCCAGGAAGAGCGCTCCGCAGAGAAGCAGGAGGAGTCTTTTTTCGCTCGGGGCAAGCCTTCTCATGGTTTGGATGAATTGCGGGCCCCGTCCATTTCGAAGCGGACGCTGTTCTTTCCCGCAAGCTGGGGCTGTCCTGCCGTCCACTCGTATTCCTGCAGTAGAGGGTTCTTCTTGAGCTGTTCGATGAAGGCGTAGGCCTGGGTGACATCGGTCGCTTCCCCGGAAATCTGCAGGTGATCCTGATCCAGGGTGAAGCCGGTCAGGCGCACCTTCCCCCCTTCCGTCGGTATGGCAGCGACGGAGAGGAGATCCAGAGGGTAGGTGGAAGGATCGACGGCCTGTCGAGAGGAGTTCCAGCGCTCCGACTCCGCTTTGGCCTGCAGGGCAGGCTCTGAGAGGGTGGAGGCTTCGTCACGCAGGCGATTCAATGCCATCCTGCGAATCAGGAGATCCCCCGCTCCCCAGAGGATCAGCAGGATGTAGAGGATCAATGCGGCCGCAGCAATGTTGAGGATGCGCTGGAGTCTGCGCTTGCGCTGGCGTTCCGCTACGGCCTCCGCGGGAGGAATGTCCACGGAGGTGTCGGGCGGAAGGGGTTGGGGGAGCACGGGGTTGCCTGATTCATTGATCCCGGCATCGGAGTGGATGCGTGCCCGGGGGAAGAGGTGCTGAAGTTGCCTCGAGCAGAGGTCCGACGATCCCGGGGGCATCCCGTGAATCGCAATGGAGAGGGGGAAATGCTCGATCACCTTTTCCGAGAGAAGCCTCAGTGCGCTCCTCTGCACGATGCCCCCCGCATTCCGCAAGTCCAGGGCGCAGAACCAAACCGGCTTCCCTTCCCGGTAAAACGCCATCCGAACACTTCCCCATTCCTGCCAGAGAACCAGATCGTGCCCGTGGACGTCTCCGAGCACGTTGCATGGAAGCTGGTAGCGGGAAGACTCCCTCCATCCCGGAAGCATCGATGCCTCCGGGAACGGCTCCTCCGACGCTACGGCCATCACCAACCGCCGTCCGCCGGTCTGCACCACCGGAAGCACGGACAGGGAATTCTCCATGCCGCGTTTGAGAAAATGCCTGCCTGATAGTTCCATCCGCACGAGATCCACGGGCTCTCCCTCCGAAGAGATCCAGAGGGGCCATGAATAGAGCCTGGAGGAGGGCAAGGCTGTCACGATTTCGCGGCCTGAGGGGATCGGTGAATCATGTTCCAGGGGCTTGGGCAGAGCGTTTCCGGCGGCGAAAAACCACCGCTCCCACGATCCCTCGAGGGGACCCGGCCGGTCCAGCACGGTGCCCGGGGTGGTTTTGCCCCGGGCTTGTAGGCGCCGGGGAATCTCCCGGGACGGAGCCGTGGCACCGTTTTCCGAACCATCCTTGGAGGCGGCCTCTGTCATCTCTGGGTTCATTGCTCCGACCACCCTAGCACAGAGCCGGCGGCTTGGGGATTTTCTGATGAAGCTTCGCCGCAAATCACCGTGATGCGGTGTTTGACCCCGTGGCAGAAACCCGTGCTCTCGATGCGGCGCACACCGCCCATGATCCCGCAACTTTCCAGGATCAGGCTGCGCGCGGCGCCGCTCACCCCCATGAGTGTCACGGCATTGGCAAGATCCGTCGGCTTGGCATCGTCGGCAGTCCCCTCGATGCCATCCTTGCCAGCGCGGAGGGCGATCCAGGCATCGGCCTGGGCGGGCGTCAATGTCAGGAAGTCCGTCAGGATCGCCTTGGGGGCCCGCAGGACATTGACGGGGCCGTTGAAGTGAGTCGTGAAAAACGAACGGTGATCCGGTTTGGCCTTCATGACTGGTCCGAATCCGATCACAAGCGCCATCTCCTCAGGCGAGAGGAACGGCGCGCCGGGCGGCATTCCCGAGAGGCCCGCCGCCTCGTATTCCGGTTTCTTGGCACCGTGGAGTGAGCGGAAGGGGGCGGGATTCTGCCAGTCGAAGAGCCCGTCGGCCGCCGCGTCGGACTGGTTCATGTCGAGGCCCCAGGCCGCGAAGAGGCGCTTGAGCAGATCCCTGCGGTCCGGAACGCGGGAAAGAAAATGGTTCGGATTGATGAGTCCCGACTCATCCTTGATCACGACGGCGTACCCCTCCTCTCCGTCCTTGGATTTCGATTGCAACAGCGGATCGCCGGGAAGGACTCCCGGGTTCATGGCAACGGCGACTCCCGAGAGAGCCTGCTGCCTCGCCCGGAAGAGTTTCCCTGAGCGTGTCTCCTCAACGATCCAGCCATTGATGATCCCGGCCAGCAGAAGCGCGACTCCGGTGAGCAGGGCGATCGTCCAGAGCACCATGGGAAGCGCCATTCCCGAGCATCGGGCCGCGGCGTGATGGATAGGATGCCTTCTCATGAGTTGGGAGTCGGCGAGGGACCGGGCGACGGTGTCGGGGATGGGGGTGCACCGGCGGGAGCAGCGGCCGCGGGAGGTGCCGACACGGGAGGTACAAAGAAGATCGCCTCCACGGGATCGGGCATGCCGTCGATTTCGAATTGGAGGCGTACCATGCTGGGGCGGGGGCTGCCGGCCGGCCACTCCTCTTTCCAGTTGTCATCCGCGAAGAAGGACCATCGCGGTTTGCGGACTTTGGGAAGCAGGGGAATGCCCGGGGCGGCGAGGGCGGCCGCCAGTTCCCGATCGGTGGCACGGGCCGGGACTCTCAGCATGGTGATCGTCCGGGTTCCGTCGGCGCGCGGTTTGGCAGCGAGGACAAGGGAGCCTCCCCCGAGGCTCGGCAGGCCGAAGACCCCCTGCACATTGCCAAGCGTGAGTCTCGGTTCAGGATCCCCTCCGCTGCCGCGCGCCATCTCGAGCGAGACGGTGGCCTGGCCCGGGAGATTCAGCAGGGCGCCGCGCGTGAGCCTGAGGAAGGCGTCCAGCCTTCGCAGGGTGAGTTGCTGCTCCATCGCGGTGCGCGATGCCGTGATCGAGGAGCTTGCGATCGCGTAAACCGAGGCGGCAAGCAACGCAAGGATGCCCATGGAGAGCACCACTTCGAGCAGGGTGAAGCCCCTTCGCAATCGCATGAAACTGCTTTGAGAAATCCTTGTCATGGCCTGTTGATCAGGATCTCGGCCTGATCGGTCTGGGTTCCGGACTTGGTGATGATCGTCAGCTTCTTCAATCCGGAGATCTCGGCCCCGGCGGCGTTCCTGGCCGGGAAGGGGGTCAGCGATTCCTCGACGCGCACCCCGTGGTTCCGCGCGGCTTCCAGAACCCGTGGCGATCCTTCGGGCGGGGGATTGGCCTGGCAGTAGGCAAGGCGGGATTCGAGTTCCGACCTGCAGAAGGAACGCTGCCTGACTTCCAGCGCCGCCTGCAGTGCGGTGTCCAGAGCGATGGCAAGTCCCGTCACCGCCAGCATGAAGACGGCCAGTGCGATGAGGACCTCGAAGAGGGTGAACCCCCGTGTTGGAAGTCTATTCCTCATCATGAACGGGTTGACCCGTGAGCGCGTCGAATGTCGCGGTGAGTTGCCGGTCACCGTGGCTGAGGCGGATGGAGAGCGGTTCGCAGATGCCCGCCGGGTTGAATTCCCAGACCTGGTTCCGCGACGGTTCATGGAATCTGGAATCGTTCAGCCCCTTCACCTCGAGCCTCCATCCCTCGGGAAGTGTCGCCCCGTCGAGTCCGGTGGTGGTGATGTTGAGCCGTCGCGGCTCCCCTTTCTCCATCGCCTCGGAGCGTGTCTCGCGGGCCTTGAGGGAGATCGCCTCCATGGCGCGTTCACCCGCCGATGCGGCAAAGGAATCGAACATGAACGGAACGGAGGCCGAGACCAGGATCGCCACGAGCACCAGGGCGATGATGATCTCCAGCAGGGTGAAGCCCCCGGCCGCGAGGGGGAATCTATTTGCCGATATTGCCCTCACCCTCGGTCCCCTTCGGTCCAAGAGAGTAGAGGTCGTAACCGTCGGTCTTGAACTTTCCCGGGTTCCGGTAGACATATTCATTGCCCCAAGGGTCGAGCGGCACGCTCTCCATGAGCTTTTTCCAGTGCTGGGGTTTCGGTGCCGAGGAGGGCATCTGGACAAGGGCCTTGAGACCCTGCTCGGTGGTGGGCTTGCGGTAGTTGAGCATCTCGTAGGTCCTCAACTGCATGGAGATCGCCTGGATGTCGCTCTGGACGCGCTGTTCCTTGGCCACATCGATGTTCCCCGAAAGCATGTAGATGGCCGATCCCACGAGCACGGCGATGATGCCGAGCACGAGCATGATCTCGAAGAGGGTGTATCCCGCGTCGGTGAGCAAACGGCTGTTTCTTGAAAGTCGGGGGCTCATCATCGGATTGGGGATCGGCTTTGTCATCATTATGCGCACACAAGATCTCCGCCAAGTCGGGCTCGCGGTCAAGATCCGGCAGGTGACGGTTCGGTCACCTTGGGAAGCGCTTGCGGCACTGTCGTGCGATAGAGCGAGGAGGGGGCGCCGTACTGCGAGCCGTTGGAGAGGATGTTGGAATCAGGGATTGTGGCCGCGGAGTTTGGCAGGAGAGTTGCGGGCGATGCCGGGGCACCTTGCACTGCGGCGGGGACTTGAACTGAGCCAAGGACTTGGCCGGGGACTGCCGGCTGAACGGGTGAAGGAAGGAAGAGGAGTTCCATGGAGGCATTCCTGACAAGGACGGGCTTACCCTCGTCACCCGATGAGCGCCGGAGGGTCAGACTAACAGAGTTCTCCCCCTCCTTCCAGAGACGCGGTGGGATATAGAGGCCTCCTCTGCGCCATCCCGCCCTGATGAGCCGGCCGGTCGCGGAGGAGAGTGTGCCCGAATCCTGAAGGGGGAAGGACTCCATGCCCATGGCTCCGAGCGACTCCCCGTTCACGCTGACCTCGATCCACGATTCCGGATCGAGCCCCGCGACCTCGGATCGGATCCAGGATCCGTTGGGGAGGGATCCCATTGGCACGATGATGTCGAGCTGTCCCGGAGAATCGAGCCGCGAGGCTGCGGTGACGAGTTCGGCATGCACGGTGCGGCCCTCGGTTCTGTCTCCCTCAGGCTGTGGGGAGGAGGTGCCGTAGACTTCCGACAGGGCAAGGACACGATCCCTCCCGATCACCAGTCCCGGCACGAAGCCGTTACCCGAGGCCATGGCGGCGACGCCAAACTCCCTGCAGGGCTGCACGCAGACCGTCAGAAGGCGAGAGAACCTTCCCGCAAAGGAAACTCGGAGGGTTCCTCCATCCAGCGTGAGCCCCTGGGGAATCAGGATCGTGCGCACGTTCAGACCGGGGGCCACGCCTGTCTCGCCGAGGCCGGCGCTGAGCAGGGTCCGGTCTTTTTCGGGAGAGATCCACTCCGCGACGGGACCACCGTCACCATTGTCATCGAAGACCACGGTGAGAGCATGGAACCCGATCTCATCCTGCGATGCCAGGGGGGGGAGCGGTACCTCCACGGAATCCGATTCAGGCATGATGCGGACATTGCCGGAGAACCATCGCGGGAGGGCGTTGGTGGCCGCATCCTTCCGGAGATTGATGGTCAGCGGGGGGATCGGGGGCAGGGAGTCGCTATCAGCGCCCCGGAGAGAGACGGAGCCGAGCATGCCCGTTACCAGCAGGGTGGTGGCAAGACAATGAACGGATCTCATGGGCCTCTTACCTACCCGTCGGAAGGATTCTGTCCAAGGGATTTGTGAGGGGCGTGGGGGGAAATGAAAAATGAAGAATGGAAAATGAAGGGGCGATGTCTCTGAAAGGCTGTTGGGCTGTTTCGCCCCCAACGGGTTCATCCCGTTGGAGTGGAAGTTCTGATGGGGGCATCCCCTCGACTCCTTGACTTCCCTTCCCATGGGACAAGCCCATAGGGGAGAGG
>JBAPTI010000048.1:0-65095 GCA_049282095.1 Chthoniobacterales bacterium | reverse complement strand
GGATCGAGCAGGAGCACGGTGCCTGCGGATGATCCGGCCGAGAGGGCCGCATGGAGCATCTGCTCCACGTCGCCGGCGAGATACTCCTCGTTCTCCGCAGCCTGACGACTCGCCATCGCCACCGAGGCGATCGAACGCTCGATCCCGATCACCTTGGTGAAGAGCCCCTGCAGTTCGTGAGCGAAGAACCCCGCACCGCAATAGGCATCCACCAGCAGTTCACGGATCGGATGAGCATCCCCGGCAGGCATGACCGCCTCGCGGACCGTCTTCTTGAGGATCTCAGCCACGGCGTTATTCACCTGACGGAAGCCGCCGTAGCGCTTCTTCTCGCCGATCAGGTAGTCCCCGTCCCTCGGGCGGGACTTCAACAGATCCTGAAACCCGAGATCGACCTCCCCGGAGGCGATCAGGCATTTGGTCACGGGAACGACGCGGTTAGAGCCCTGCTCGAAGAACCCGGCCTTTCCATCACGGACATGGACGGTGATTCGGTTTCGGTAACCGTAAGGCTCCGGCGAGGGAATCATTGCGGCCACGGGAGGATCGGTAAGCCCACCCAGTCGCCTTAGCGCCTCACGAAGCTGTGTCTCCTTGATGCGAAGCTGATGGGAATAGTCGATGTGCTGGTAGGCGCAACCACCGCATTTCAGAAAAACAGGACACGGGGCGGGAATCCGGTACGGCGAGGGCTCGGTCACCTCTAGCAGATCAGCCTCCAGCAAACGCGACTTCACCTTGCGGACACGTGCGCCGACCTTCTCCCCATCGATCACGCCGGGGATAAAGCAGGCGATTCCGCCGATGCGGCCGACTCCCTTTCCGCCAAAGCCGATATCATTGATCTCCAGAGAGACCTCCTGTCCGGGTCTGATTTTCGGAGCCGGGGACGTGTCAGTGCTGTTTTCTGAAATGGACATTCCGTAGGATCGTTCAAAGACGAGCCCCACCTAAAGAACGAAATCGAGGATTCCTTCTCGCGCAGAGGCGCTGAGGCGCAGAGATTGTTGCTGAAATGAAAGAGAATGAGATAGGAACCAAGGTTCTGGAGGCTGCGATCAATGTTCATCGGGAGCTAGGACCCGGACTCCTTGAGAGTGTTTATGAAGTCACCTTGGCTCGTGAATTATCAGACCTTGGATTGAAGGTTGAGCGTCAGGTTCAGATTCCCATCATCTATAAAAATATCAGGTTTGAAGAGGGTTTCAGGGCGGACATTATTGTAGAAAATGCGGTTCTCTTGGAACTCAAGTCTGTTGAAGGAGTGACTCCTGCCCATAAGAAACAAGTTCAGACCTATTTGAAACTGACAGGATTAAAACTCGGATATCTCTTGAACTTTGGGGAGGCCGTTCTCAAAAACGGAATCAACCGTTGCGTGAACGGGTTAAACCCATAATTCTCTGCGACTCTGCGCCTCTGCGGGAAAATTCCCAACTACCATGACCTCGCAACTTGACCACAAATCCGATGAACGTTTCATGCGTTTGGCGATCAAGGAGGCCTTGCGTACCCTTGGACGGACAGCCCCCAATCCGGCGGTCGGTGCCGTGCTCGTGAAGGGAGGCAAGATCATCGCCAAGGGCCACCATCGTGCCGCAGGCCTCCCGCACGCAGAGATCGAGGCGATCAGGCAACTGGGAGCTGGAAGTTGGAAGCTGGTAGCTGGGGGAAAATCCGGATTCAGCTCCTCTTCCAAACTCCCATCTCCTAACTCCAAACTCCTAGCCGCAGGCGCGACCCTCTACGTCACTCTGGAGCCCTGCTCCTCACACGGAAAGACCCCCCCGTGCACGGAGGCGATTATCGGGACGGGAATCTCACGGGTCGTCTACGGCGCCACCGATCCCGACAAACGACACCGGGGACGGGCGGCAAAGATTCTCCGCAAGGCCGGCATCAAAGTGACCGAGGGAATCCTCTCAAGGGAATGTGCCGCGTTGAACTCACAGTGGAACCATCGGGCAACCACAGGGCTTCCCTGGGTCATCGCCAAGGCGGGGATGTCACTCGACGGACGCATTGATTCACCTCCCCAGCGGAGATGGATCACCTCTGCCGCCAGTCGCAGGGAAGCGATGCGCCTCCGGGCCTCCGTCGAGGCGATCCTTGTCGGAGGAGGCACCGTCCGCGCGGATGATCCGGCCCTTACCATCCGTGGCATCAGGCTGCAAAAGAATCATCCCCAACCTTGGCGCGTCGTCTGGTCACGTACCGGCAAGATCCCCAGGAAATCGAAACTCCTCACCGACACCCACCGCGCTCGCACCCTGGTTTTCACAGGCATGACACTGCGGAAGGTTCTGCAGGAACTTGCGAAGCGGGGCATCTCCAGGGTCCTGATCGAAGGGGGAGCGCAGACACTCGGAGAAGCCTTCAAGCGCAACCTGGTCGATGAAGTCCAATTCTTCATCGCCCCCGTCATTCAAGGAGGCAATGTCTCCGCCGTCAGCGGCCGTATCACCCCCGCGCATCTGGAAGATGTGACCTTCAAGAAAATCGGTTCGGACGTGATGATCTCGGGGAGGATAAGCAGAGACTGATTATGCAGATTTAATCTGGAAATCAGAAAATCAGGAAAAGCCAAGGATGCCGCAATGCTTTTGATATAAGCTATCTCGGCTCGGAACATCGGATGGAGGGTTAGGCGGAGACCAACGACGCTATACGCCGATATCCCGAGCCTACATCAGCTTCCGCTTGAAGAGTTCGAGTGTTAAGTCCCACCCAAGTCGCGTCGCCGCCTCGTCATAGCGAAGCCCCTCGTCGCGGGCGAATGCATGGGCGGCGTTGAACTCATGCCAGGTGAAGTTTCTCCCAGTCTCGGTGAGGTGATCGTAAATCTTGCGCCGTCCCTCCGCCGGAACATGGGGATCCTGACGCCCCCAGATCAGGAGCAACTCAGCGGAGATCTCCCCGCTCCGGGCCAGCGTGTCGTCGCTTTTTCCTTTGCCGAGCGTGGCGGAGTGGATGTCCGTGGGATACCAGCAGGCCGAGGCGGCGACTCTCGGATCCAAAGCCGCACGGAAGGCAAGGTGTCCCCCGAGGCAGAAGCCGATCGTACCGATTCCCTTCCATCGGTAGTCGGGGCGGGCCATGACGGCATCGATCAGCGCCTTGGCATCCGAGTCAAAGCCATCAACCGGTTTCTCGAACTTGAGAAAGTTCCCGCGATCAGTCCCCTCCTTGTCATAGGCCAGCACGGTGCCTGGTGCCTCATACTCGTGGTAGACTTCGGGGACGAGCACCTCGAATCCTTCGCAGGCAAGCCTCGCCGCAAGTCGCTGAATCGGCCCGGTCATCTGGTAGATCTCCGAATAGAGGATCACGGCGGGCCAACTCCCCTCCTGCAGCAGGAAGCGATGGACGCGCATCGGGCCGGTCGGCGTGGGCAGATCGAAATGGGAAGCTTCCTGCAGGGTCATGTGATGTGACTGATGAATTAATATGGAAATCAGGAAATCAGGAAGGGAGAAGAAAAGTGTCTTTGCACCCGATAGCCGGAGAGTGAGGCATTGGCGTCAAGGGATTCCCGTGGCATGATCAACCATGCCTCCGCGCCGACCTTTCCGAAAAAAACCGGACAATGAGCCGGTTCCCGGCGGGCCCGATGACGCCCTCAGCGGGCAGGTGGAGCGTGTCACCTTCCATAACGAGGAGACCGGATTCTGCATCCTCAAGGTGAAGGTGCAGGGCCGGAAGGAACCGGTCGCCGTCCTCGGCAGCCTTCCCTCCGTGGCACCAGGAGAGTGGGTGACCGCCCAGGGAAGCTGGGAGCGTGACCGGGATCACGGGATCCAACTCAAGGCCCACAGGCTCAAGACCCAGCCGCCGACTTCCCTTGAGGGGATCGAGAAGTATCTCGGAAGCGGGATGATCAAGGGAATCGGCCCCGTCTACGCGACGAAACTTGTGAAGAAGTTCGGGGAAAAGGTCTTCGATATCATCGAGAACCAGTCAAAGCGTCTGCAGGAAGTCGAGGGCATCGGTCGCGAGCGCAGGCAGAGGATCAAGGATGCCTGGGCCGAGCAGAAGGTGGTGCGCGACATCATGCTCTTCCTCCATGCCCATGGCCTCGGAACCAACCGCGCCGTGCGCATCTACAAGTCCTACGGTGCCGAGGCGATCGAACTCATCCGCGCCGATCCCTACCGGCTCGCCCGCGACATCCACGGCATCGGGTTCCACTCCGCCGACAGCGTGGCCGAGAAGCTTGGACTGGAGGCCGACTCCCTGCTCAGGGCACGCGCCGCCATCGAACATCTCCTGGATCAGGCCACGACGGAGGGGCATTGCGCCCTGCCCCGCCGCGATCTGCTGGAAGGGGCTTCCCGTCTCCTCGAAGTCGATGAATCGGTGGTGGCCGAAGCCTTCGAGCGCCATCTCAAGGATGAGCGGATCCTCTCCGAGAAGATCGCCGGAGAGGAACTGATCTTTCTTCCCAACCTCCGTGATGCCGAAGAGCGGATTGCTCGCCAACTTCTCAGACTCTCCAAAGCCAAGGAACCCGATCCTCCCATCGACACGGGGAAGGCGATCCCCTGGGTCGAGGAAAAGACCGGCCGCAAACTCTCACCCAGCCAGCACGATGCCCTCAGGATAGCGCTGCGAAGCCGGGCCGTCGTCATCACGGGAGGTCCAGGCGTCGGGAAGACCACGCTGGTCCAGTCCCTCCTGAAAATCCTCACTGCTAAAAAGCTCAAGTGCCTTCTCGCGGCTCCCACGGGACGTGCGGCCCAGCGCCTGGCCGAGGCGACCGGCCTGGAGGCCTCCACGCTGCACCGCCTGCTGGAGTTTCAGCCAGCACGGGGCGGCTTTCAGAGGAATGCCTCCAATCCCCTCGAGGGTGATGTCGTGGTTGTCGACGAGGTCTCGATGGTCGACGTGCCGCTCATGAGCCGCCTTCTCGACGCCCTTCCCGGGAAGGCACGCCTGATCCTCGTGGGCGATGCCGACCAACTCCCCAGCGTGGGGCCGGGGTTGGTCCTTGGCGACATCATCCGAAGCGGGATGATCCCTGTCGTCCATCTGCGCGAAATCTTCCGACAGGCGGGCGACAGCAGGATCATCAGCGGAGCGCACTCGATCAACCGCGGCGAGATCCCGGACATCATCGAGGCGCCCAAGGATTCCGACTTCCTCTTTGTCGACCGCGAGGATGCCGAGGAGTGCGCCGCCACGCTCGTCTCACTGGTACGCGACCGGTTGCCCAAGCATCTGGGAGTCGACCCGGTCGATGGAATCCAGATCCTCAGCCCCATGCACCGGGGAAGCCTCGGCATCAAGGAACTGAATCTGCGCCTGCAGTCGGCGCTCAATCCTTGCATCGAATACCGCGACGAGTATCAGGCCTACGGGAACCTCTTCCGCACAGGCGACAAGGTCATCCAGACCTCGAACAACTACGACAAGGAGGTCTTCAACGGGGACATCGGTCGGATCCGCTCCATGGACAGGGAGGAGAAGCAGCTCGTGGTCCGCTTCGGAAAGCGTGATGTCATCTACGAGTATGGCGAACTCGACGAACTCGAGCTGGCCTACGCCATTACGATCCACAAGAGCCAGGGATCGGAGTTCCCCGTCGTCGTGATTCCGCTCGCCATGCAGCAGTATCTACTGCTGCAGCGGAACCTACTCTACACGGGAGTCACCCGCGGCAAGCGGATGGTCGTGCTCGTGGGCCAGAAAAAGGCACTGGGAATGGCTGTCCGGAACGAATCCACCCGTCACCGGCACGGGGGGCTCCTCCATCGGTTGACCGATGAAGAGTTAAAAGGTGGAAAAGTGGAAAAGTGAAAAGACCAGAAGGAGGAATCATATCAAGGAACGGCCTGATTCCACCCCTCCACCCTTCTAGGTGTGGAGCGCTCCACACCTGGGGAAGCACTGATTAAATCGCATAGAGGCCGTTGCGGGAAGAATGGGCCGCGGGCAAGGCGGCTTGGCACGAGCATCCCCTCAGCGGGCTGTAAGTGCCAAGCCAACGCACCCCCCGGCCGGTTATCACCGCAACCCGCAGGGCTGAAGCCATTTGTCGATTTTTGTGGCGTTGCTTGCTCGGGCGAGACCGCTGCGGGTATCGCCCAGCGCTCGCGCCTTCAAAAATCAGCAAATGCTTTTCAGCGGCCTTCATGGGATTTAATCAGTGCTTCCCTAGGCGGCTTTACGCCGCGTGGGCGAGGCCGAGGCTCTCGGGTTGCATACTCTCCCGCTTCGCCAGTGCCCGGCGCATTTTTCCAAGGGCGATGTTCTGGAGCTGGCGGATTCTCTCCCGAGTGACTCCGAACTTCTCCCCGACCTCCTCGAGCGTGATGGGATCGGATCCATCAAGACCGAATCGGGAGTTGATGATCTTCCTCTCACGGTCATCGAGTTGATCGAGCACATCGCCGACTTCCATCTGGATGTTCTTGTCGCTCAGGCTCTCGAAGGGATCGACTGCACCGGTATCACCCACCAGTTCCCCGAACTCGGTGGAGTCCTCCTCGCCGACGGGCGCATCCAGCGAGGCTGGGCGGATCGCCGCCTGCTTGAGCAGGGTCACCTTGGAAGCGTTCATTCCGACCTCCTCGGCAATCTCCTCGTCGGTTGCCTCCCGGCCAAGTTCGTCGCTGAGACCGGCGCCGACACGGCGGATCTTGGCGATCTTGTCGACCAGGTGGACGGGAAGACGGATCGTCTTTCCCTGATTGGCCAGGGCCCTCTTGATCGACTGCTTGATCCACCAGGCTCCGTAGGTCGAGAGCTTGCCACCCTTGGCGGGATCGAAGCGCTCCACGGCCTTCACCAGGCCGATATTCCCCTCCGAGATGAGGTCAAGCAACGGCAGGCCGAGGTTGGCATAGTCACGGGCGATCTTGACGACCAGCCTGAGGTTGGCGCGGATCATCTCGGCCTTGGCGGCCATGTTCCCTTTCTTGATCTTGGCGGCAAGCGCCACCTCCTGCTCCGCGGTAAGCAGCGGGTACTGTGCGAT
This sequence comes from Chthoniobacterales bacterium, assembly GCA_049282095.1. Lineage (GTDB taxonomy): Bacteria > Verrucomicrobiota > Verrucomicrobiia > Chthoniobacterales > UBA6821 > UBA6821. The sequence continues at coordinate 58,119 of JBAPTI010000048.1, read as the reverse complement.
CTGGCGCAGGTAGAGTTGGAATCCGGTATCTGAATCTTCGTAGCTCATGGTGTGTGGGGTTGGTTGTTTTCCTTTGGTCGTTTGACAAGGGTGTCAACCCGTGCGTTCGAAATAATTTTCCTCCCCCTTCGGGGAGGCCCCTGCGTGGAGAGAGAAAAAAAACGAATCCCGATGTTTACAACCGGCATCGCTCGTGGAATTGGTGTCGGACCCACCCAGAAATGATCACCAGAATTTTTTCCGCCGCCGTCGTCGGTGTCGACGCCACCGAGATAGAAATTGAAGTCAACACGGGATCCGGCGAGCCCTCGATCATCGTCGTGGGACTTCCCGACACGGCCGTCAAGGAGAGCAAGGACCGGGTCATCGCCGCACTCTCCAACAGCGGCTACCGCTGGCCGCGCAAGCGCACCACGGTGAACCTCGCCCCGGCCGACATCAAGAAGCAGGGACCGAGCTTCGACCTTCCGATCGCGCTTGGAATGATCGCCACCGATGCCGAGGAGGAACTCCCAAGGCTCTCCCGCTGCGCGGTCGCCGGCGAACTCGCCCTGACCGGAGAGGTGCGTCCGGTGAAGGGAGCGCTTCCCCTCACCCTCGAAGCCCGTGCGCGGGGCAAGAAGGCGGTCATCCTCCCCATGGCGAATGTCCGCGAGGCATCCATCGTCCGTGGAATCGAAGTGTACGGGGTCAGGAATCTCCGGGAGGCTTATGAGTTTCTCTCCAAGAAGTCGGAACTCATCCCCGAGCAGGGCAACGGAGACGAATTGCTCTCCTTAGGTGACGACTTCGATGTCGATTTCTCGGAGGTCAAGGGCCAGCACCAGGTGAAGCGGGCCATCGAGGTGGCCGTCGCCGGAGGGCACAACCTCCTCCTTCTGGGCCCTCCCGGATCCGGAAAGTCGATGCTGGCGCGCCGCATCCCGACCATCATGCCACCGATGTCGCTCGAGGAGGCGATCGAGACCACCAAGATCCACTCCGTCTGCGGCCTCCTCTCCTCGGGAGAGTCGATCGTGCTGCGCCGTCCCTTCCGCGATCCCCATCACACCATCTCCGACATCGGTTTGCTGGGGGGCACGGCGAACATCACGCCGGGCGAGGTGAGTCTCGCCCATCACGGCGTCCTCTTCCTGGACGAGTTGCCCGAGTTCCACCGCTCGACCCTGGAGGTGATGCGCCAGCCCCTGGAGGATGGCAAGGTGACCATCTCCCGGGCCACGGGAACCATGACATTCCCCTCCGCCTTCATGCTCGTGGCCGCGATGAACCCCTGTCCCTGCGGTTACTACGGCGACACGAAGCGGAATTGCCGCTGCTCGGACAAACAGGTCGAACGCTACCGGCAGAAGATCTCGGGCCCCCTCCTCGACCGCATCGACCTCCATGTCGAGGCACCGGCGGTCGAATACAAGGAACTCTCGGACACTCTCCCGGCAGAGTCCTCGGCCGTCATCCGGGAACGGATCCTGAAGGCCCGCGTCATCCAGAACCACCGTTTCGCCAAATCACGGAAAACAACCTGCAACGCGCGTATGAGCCACGCTCAACTCAAGGAGCATTGCCGTCTCGACGACCGCGGTAACGAACTCCTCAAGAACGCCATGGCCGATCTCAACTTCAGCGCCCGGGCCTACGACCGGATCCTGAAAGTGGCCCGCACCATCGCGGACCTGGCTGGAAGCGAATCCATCGCTCCGGATCACCTCCTCGAGGCCCTCAGCTACCGCAATCTCGACCGGAACGTCTGGCAGTAGCAGTGCGCTACGAAAACTGGGGGTGGGCGATGAGGCGGGCGTAGTCCTCCGGGGAGATCGGTCCCCTCTCGTAGTTCCGGCCACGCAGGGGTGAGGAATTCGTCGAGGAGCGGACCCGACTCAGCCACGCCCCATCGAGCGGCTTCTCCAGCAAACCGGGCCTATTGGCCGCAATCGTTGTCTCCTCCTTCTCTCCGGTCGGGACGCCGGTTCCGACGAACCAACCGGCCAGCAACATCGTCACCCGCACCGAGGTCGAACGGGTGTAATTTGTCATCGTGCAGTCAGGGGCATCGGGATCGACAACCGCATCCCGGATCATGCGAAAGGTCTCCAGACTCCACATCTCGGCATTCCTCGCCGGAGAATAGGGATCAAAGAAGATAGCCGAAGGCGACGGGGCCCCGGCCCGCGATCGCGAGAAGTCCCCACGATGAAGATGCCAAGTCATTCCGGGCACGGGGCGAGCTACTCCGGAGGCAAGCAACTCCCCGACCGTGGCTTCCCATCCGGCCAGATACCTCAGGGCCTCGGCATGTTGAAGGGAGAATTCCAGCACCGAGGTGTCGATCTCGTAGCTGTGGATCTCCACCGACTTGCCTCCCATACCCACCCCCTCAAGCTCGTTGATCGCCGTGACCGCATTCGCCGCAGGCCCGAGCCCGATATCCCAGATCACGAACGGGGCAGAATCGGCCCACGCCGCCACCCGCTCGGCAAGACGCTGCTGGCCGACATGGAGTTCCATGGCCTCAGTGCAGGGATCCGTACCGATATGCATCGTCTCCCCGTGGGCCATCGAGCGGATGCTGTGCGCCCCGCCCTTCAGGGTAACGAGTTCATAGGAGGGTGCGGTCATGCACGACATACCATGCAGGAATCCAGGCCGAATTCACGGAAAACATCTCCGCCTGCTTGGAGGAAAACCGACTTTCCGCCGACTCTCTTGTGTGACGCACTTGTAACATAAGATTTTATTGCATGCCGGATCATTCTTTCCTATAGTCTTGAACATCTCCTCGGAGACATAACGCAGCCTTGAGGTATCGGGGGGTATTCTCAAGACTGCGTTATTTTTTGCCCTGATTCCAAGATGGCGTCCCGAGCGGATGGTTGGATCAAGGGAACCGCTTCTCAAAGGCTGCAGGGGGAAGCTCACTCCGAATCCCGCAGATTCCATGAAATATCGTTGCGTTAACGCTCATGTTGCACGACATTGGCTTTCCCCTCCGAACAATAATGCAGCCCTGGAATACCAAGGGGTATTTTCTGGGCTGCATTACCCGGGGAGGGCCTCGCACCCTTCAGAATCCGCGAATCCTGGGCGGCACCTTTGAACCGCTCAGCATCCATTCAGATACCCCATGCACCGTAAAGAGGAAATTGAACGGAGGATGCAGGAGTTTTTAGCCACAAGATGCACAAGAGGCGCAGGGATGAGCGGGCAGAGTCTACGGTTGTAATCAGGAATTGCTTGCCTGGCCGTTTCTTCGCATCGGTTGCATCAGGAAGGGGTCAGGTTCGTCTAATAGTAGCCTTAGGCTTAGACAGGGAAGGATTCACAGGGATCAGAGGATGGGCTGAATGATCCGGCTTGGAGGGGGATGCTTGTTGTCCTACACTCCGACATCCCCTATGCCGCTGCACTCGAAAGCCAAAGCATTTACCAAGTACGGGCTGTTTGCCGGGACTTGTTCGCTCGGGGAACCAGAACCCCTGATCCCTCGACCATGAGTATTCCCTCACCCATGAATTGTTTCGGGGTGGGGTGGCGCAGGCTTAAAGAACATCCCCTATCGAGATTCGGCCCCGGACTGATCACCGGTGTGGCCGATGATGATCCGAGCGGGGTGGTCACCTACTCTCAGGCAGGAGCCCAGTTCGGCCTGAACATGCTCTGGACGATGCCGTTGGCATTTCCTCTCATGGCTGCCATCCAGTTCCTGTGCGGTCTGATCGGACGGGTCACCGGAAGGGGGCTCTCAGCCAACATCAAGGACGCCTTCCCTCCCCTGATTCTCAAAGGAGTGGTGCTTCTTCTGCTTGTGGCTAATACGCTCAACATCGCCGCAGACGTGGCTGCGATGGGTGAGGTGGGAGAGTTGGTCATGGGATTGAACCCCCGGCTCATGACCTTACTCTTTGTCGTGGTGACACTACTGCTTCAGGTGTTCATTCCTTATAATCGGTATGTCTTGTACCTCAAGTGGCTTACACTCTCTCTGCTGGCCTACGCGGCCGTGCTCTTCACCGTCCATGTCCCGTGGCATGAGGTGGCGCTCCGCACGGTCTGGCCGAAGTTCACCCCGAATGCGCAGGCCGCCACCATGGTAGTTGCCGTCTTTGGCACCACGATCAGCCCCTACCTCTTCTTCTGGCAAGCCTCGGAGGAGGTCGAAGAGATGAAGCGCGACGAGGGGAAACTCCCCCTCTTGAACGATCCAACCTCGGCCCCTCAGGAAATCCGCCGCATCCGATGGGACACCTGGAGCGGTATGTTCTACTCCAACATCACTGCCTACTTCATCATCCTGGCCACGGCGGTGACGCTCCATGCGGCGGGCATCACCGACATCCAGACAGCATCCCAGGCCGCCACTGCCCTCCGCCCCATTGCGGGTGACTTGGCCTTCCTTCTCTTTGCGATCGGCATCCTCGGAGTCGGACTGATCGGCGTGCCCGTGCTGGCGGGATCAGCGGGATACGCGCTCTCCGAGGCCATGGGATGGAAGTGGGGGCTTGAAAGGAAGGTCCGTGATGCACGCGGATTTTACGGCGTCATCATCATCAGCGTGCTTGCCGCACTCGTTATCCAATACTCGCCGATCAGTCCCATGAAGGCACTCTTCTGGAGCGCCGTCATCAATGGCGTCGTCGCCGTTCCCTTGATGACCGTGATCATCATCCTTGCCTCGAAGAAGTCCGTGATGGGTGACTACACGGCAAGTCGTCCGATCGTCATCCTAGGATGGATCGCCACGGCAATCATGGGAGCCGCGGCTCTCGGGATGTTCATTCTTGGATGATCTAGACAGCCATAGGCTGAAGGAGTTTTTAGCCACAAGATGCACAAGAGGCACAGGGGGATGACCGAGCAGAGACTGCGGTTGTAATGAGGAATTGCTTGCCTCGCTGTTGCTTCGTATCCGTTGCATCAGGAACTGGCAGAATGATCTCGCGCAGCCGTAACGGATGCATAGCAACGGCCGGGCCAGCAAACGCAGGGGCGCTGAGAGGATTCTCAGGGATCAAGGGGATTAAAGGGATGGGCTGAATGATCCGGCTTGGAGGGGGATGCTTGTTGTCCTACACTTCTGTATCCCCCATGCACCTGAAAGAGGAAATTGAACGGGCCCTTTGATGAAGGCTTGATATCGGCCTATTTAGGTGTTGATTAACAAGTATGGCACCGAGTTATTCAACACAGACCGGCATGGAAGCCATTGAATCCACACATTCATGGAAGACCGCAACGACTGGCAAGCCATCGAGAATTCCAGCACCGAAAACCGGGAGTTGGGCGAAGTCCTTCGGCAGTTGGAAGGGCTTCACCATGGTGGTACACCGCTCGATTGGCAGGAGCCTCGGCAGCGGCGTGGTGACGCTCTCGCGTCACTCCTGATCGGTTGTTCCAAAAGCCTCCGTCTTCCCTCCCTGCTAGAAGGCACGGAATACGAGATAGGCGGTGACGAGCATCATTTGGTTCACGTCGTGGATCAATCGGAGCGAGTTTACAAAATCACCCATAGTGATTCCTTCGGATGCTTTTCCCAGTTCCTGCCATCGGATCCGGAACTCACCGGCAGACACTTCTACGCAACAGTCAACGAGGACCCACTACTCTACATCCGCCGGTGGATGCTCCTGAATACTCTGGGAGAATACCAAACGCGCTACGAAGGACTTCTCTGGCCACAAGTGGGCCTGCTTGTGCCTCGCATCTGCGTCAGTCAGCCGTTTTTGGAATCCGAAAACCCTTCGGAGTCTGAAATTGCCACATCATTGGCGCAGTATGCATACCAGCGCATCAGCGTGGATACCTATCTGAATATGGAAACCAACATTCTCCTGGCGGACGCCGCGCCCCGCAATGTGAGAATCATCAATGGAGTACCTGTTCCATTCGATGCTATCGCATCATTTGCTACCCCGGAAATTCTCAGATGGGTTGGAAATACTGCAGTGGGTTAGCCTGTTACGAAAATCACACTGAGGACCTCCAGCCTAACAGCATTGACGCCTCTTCCTTTGCCTCAGCATCTCCCTATGCCTTCGTCCCTTTCGGGACTGTCCCTGCAGTAGCGGGACAGGCTACGCCGTGCCACCAGGCACTCGGCGTTCGAAAAGCGGTGGCGCCCCTACGGGGTTGTTCGCTTCACTTTGCTTGCCCGACCGTTGCTTCGCAGCCGTTACGGCAGTCTTCCGCGCTTCATCCCTGAAGCTTGGTTCAGTCTAAACCCCTCTCCCACGCTGAACGCAAAACAGCCGGGTCATTTCTGACCCGGCTGCTGCTGTAACTTCTTAGAGAAGCGTGGGAGTCGGACTTAGTAGTCCATTCCACCCATCCCACCCATTCCGCCTCCGGGCGGCATGGCGGGAGCCTTCTCCTTCTCAGGCACATCCGAGATGGTGACCTCGGTGGTGAGCAGGAGTCCGCTGATGGAAGCGGCGTTCTGCAGGGCGCTGCGGGTGACCTTGGTCGGGTCGACGACGCCGGCCTTCACGAGGTCGACGTACTCGTCGGTCGCGACGTTGTAGCCTTCGTTGCCCTTGCCCTTCTTGACTTCCTGGACGATGAGGGCGCCTTCCTTGCCGGCGTTGGTGGCCAACTGGCGGAGGGGTGCCTCGATCGCACGACGGACTATCTCGAGTCCGACCTGCTCGTCGCCGTGAAGCTTGAGCGTGTCGAGGGCCTTCTGGGCGCGGATGAGAGCGACGCCGCCGCCGGGGACGATGCCTTCCTCGACCGCCGCACGGGTGGCGTGGAGGGCGTCTTCGACGCGGGCCTTCTTCTCCTTCATCTCGGTCTCGGTGGCTGCACCGACGTTGATGACGGCGACACCGCCTGCGAGCTTGGCGAGGCGCTCCTGGAGCTTCTCACGGTCGTAATCGCTGGTGGTCTCCTCGATCTGGCGGCGGATCTGTCCGACGCGGCCCTGGATGTCAGAGCTCTTGCCGGATCCTTCGACGATGGTGGTGTTCTCCTTGTCGACGGTGATGTGCTTGGCGCGGCCGAGGTCCTCGAGGGTGATGTTCTCAAGCTTGATGCCGAGATCCTCGGTGATGCAGCGGCCGCCGGTGAGGACGGCGATGTCCTCGAGCATGGCCTTGCGGCGGTCTCCGAATCCGGGAGCCTTGACGGCGCAGATCTGAAGGGTGCCGCGGAGCTTGTTCACCACGAGGGTGGCAAGGGCCTCGCCCTCGACGTCCTCTGCGATGATGAGCAGGGGCTTGCCGCTCTTGGCAACCTTCTCGAGGAGAGGAAGGAGGTCCTTGAGGGAGCTGATCTTCTTCTCGTGGATGAGGATGTAGGCGCTGTCCAGGGATGCCTCCATGGCCTCCGCGTTGGTCGCGAAGTACGGGGAGAGGTAGCCCTTGTCGAACTGCATTCCCTCGACGACGTCCAGGGAGGTCTCGATGGTCTTGGCCTCTTCGACCGTGATGGTGCCGTCCTTGCCGACCTTCTCCATCGCGTCGGCGATGATCTGGCCGATGGTCTTGTCCCAGTTGGCGGAGACGGTGGCGACCTGCGCGATCTCGGAACTGTCCTTCACCTTCTTGGAGATGCGGGCGAGCTCGGCGACAACGGCCTCGACGGCCTTGTTGATGCCGCGCTGGAGCGAGGTGGGGTTGGCACCGGCGGTGACGTTCTTGAGACCCTCTTTGTAGATGGCCTCGGCGAGAACGGTCGCGGTGGTGGTTCCGTCGCCGGCGATGTCGCTGGTCTTGGAAGCAACCTCACGGACGAGCTGGGCGCCCATGTTCTCGAAGGGATCCTCGAGCTCGATCTCCTTGGCGACGCTGACGCCGTCCTTGGTGATCGTGGGGCTGCCGAATTTCTTGTCGAGGATGACGTTGCGACCCGAGGGTCCAAGCGTTGCCTTGACTGCCTTGGCGAGTTTCTCGACGCCGCGCAGGAGTGCGTGGCGTGCGGTCTCGTCGAACTGGAGTTGTTTAGCTGCCATAGTGTTCTAAGTGTGTGTTGGTGGGTTAGATTGGTGGATTAGCCGATGATGCCGAGGATGTCGTCCTCGCGCATGATCAGGTAGGATTCGCCGTCGACCTTGACCTCGGTGCCTCCGTACTTGGAGATGAGGACCTTGTCGCCCTTCTTGACGGTGAAGGGGACCTTCTTGCAGTCGTCGTCGAGCTTGCCGGTGCCGAGGGCGATGACCTTGGCTTCCTGGGGCTTCTCTTTCGCGGTGTCGGGGATGATGATCCCGCCTTTCTTGACTTCCTTCTCTTCGATCGGCTGAACGAGCACCCGGTCGGCGAGAGGTTGGATGGATACTGCCATGGTGTGTGTTTCCTTGGTTTGTGTGGTTTCTAACAGGCGCCCGGTCCCGCACCTGCGGGAGGGCTTGTTGTTAAAGGGGTTGGAGAAGTGAAACGTTAGAAGGTTAAAACGTTAAAAGGTTAGAGTGCCGAAGAAGAGGTTACTTCTTCTTGTCCTTGTCTTCGTCGACCATCTCGAACTCGGCGTCGACGACGTCGGCGTCCTTCTTGGCCTCGGGTTCAGGGGCTGCTCCGGCTCCTGCACCCGCTTCGGGTCCAGCTCCGGCTCCGGAGGCCGCCGCGTTCTTGTAGAGCTCGGCGCTGATCTCCTGGAACTTGGTCTGCAGGGACTCGTAGGAGGATTTGATCGCCTCGACGTCTGTGCCCTTCAGTGCCTCGCGCACCTTCTCGATCTCGTCCTCGACGGACTTCTTGGTCGCCCCGTCAAGCTTGTCACCGAGTTCGGTGAGCTGCTTCTCGCACTGGTAGGCGAGTGTGTCGGCGTTGTTGCGGATCTCGATGCCTTCCTTGGCCTTGCGGTCCTCGTCGGCATGGGCTTCGGCCTCGCGCTGCATGCGCTCGACGTCTTCCTTGCTGAGTCCGCTCGATCCGGTGATGGAGATCTTCTGCTCCTTGCCGCTTCCGAGATCCTTGGCCGAGACGTTCAGGATGCCGTTGGCATCAATGTCGAAGGTGACCTCGATCTGCGGTGTGCCACGGGCGGCTGGCGGGATGCCATCCAGGTGGAAGACTCCGAGCTGCTTGTTGTCGCGGGCGAGCGGTCGCTCTCCTTGGAGGACCTTGATCTCGACGCCGGGCTGGTTGTCGCTGTAGGTCGAGAAGACGTTGCTCTTCTTGGTCGGGATCGTGGTGTTGCGGGGGATCATCGGGGTGGCGATGCCTCCGGCGGTCTCGATCGCGAGGGTGAGCGGGGTGACGTCGAGCAGGAGGACATCCTTGACGTCGCCGCGGAGGACGCCGCCCTGGATGGCCGCGCCGATCGCAACGACCTCGTCGGGATTCACGCCCTTGTGGGGCTCCTTGCCGATCATGTTGCGGGCGGTCTCGACGACCTTGGGCATGCGGGTCATGCCGCCGACGAGGACGAGCTCATTGACCTCGCCCTTGCTCCACTTGGCGTCGCTCAAGCAATCCTCGACGGGCTTGATGGTGCGCTGGAAGAGGTCGTCGGTGAGCTGTTCGAGCTTGGCCCGGGTGAGCTTCTTCTGGATGTGCTTCGGTCCACTGGCGTCGGCGGTGACGAAGGGAAGATTGATCTCGTATTCCTGGGTGGAGGAGAGGGCGATCTTGGCCTTCTCGGCCTCTTCCTTGATGCGCTGGACGGCGTCGGGCTGCTTGGTGAGGTCGATGCCGGACTCGGCTTTGAACTCGCTGATGATCCACTCCATGATGCGGTTGTCCCAGTCGTCGCCACCGAGGTGTGTGTCGCCGTTGGTGCCGCGAACCTCGAAGACGCCGTCCCCGAGCTCAAGGGCCGAGATGTCGAAGGTGCCGCCGCCCAAGTCATAGACAGCGATCTTCTCGTCCTTCTCCTTCTCGAGGCCGTAGGCGAGCGAAGCCGCGGTGGGCTCATTGATGATGCGCAGCACCTCGAGACCGGCGATCTTGCCGGCGTCCTTGGTGGCGTTGCGCTGGGAGTCGTTGAAGTAAGCTGGGACGGTGATGACGGCCTGGGTGATCTTCTCGCCCAGCTTGGCCTCGGCGTCGCTCTTGAGCTTGGCAAGGATCATCGCGGAGATCTCGGGCGGGCTGAAGCTCTTGGGCTTCCCGTCGATCTCCACCTGGATGTGGGCGTCGCCATTGGCGGCCTTCACAAGCTTGTAGGGGACGCGGTCCTGTTCGCCGCGGCACTCGTCGTACTTGCGGCCCATGAAACGCTTCACGGAGAAGATGGTGTTCTGCGGGTTGGTGATGGCCTGGCGCTTCGCAGCCTGGCCGACCAGACGCTCGCCGCTCTTGGCGAATGCAACGACCGAGGGGGTCGTGCGGGCTCCTTCTGAGTTTTCCAGAACGACCGGCTCCCCGCCTTCCATGACGGACATGCAGGAGTTGGTCGTTCCCAAATCGATTCCTAGAATTTTAGACATAGCCCTTCCTACTTAGCAAAGGGCGTGCCTGATTTTAGAAAAAACCCTATCTATCTTATTACAAGATACTTATAGAATATACCCGCCAGCCAAAGAAAGCGGAATAAGAGACATGATGTCTCATTTATGAGACAGGTGCCATTTTCATGAGTCTCTCTGTCTCATTCAGGAACTTCGCGGCGACCATCTTGAAGAGGGGAGTGAATTCCTCCGGGGAGCGCTCGATCCAACCGCGGATCTGATCCACAGCGAAAAAGGCACCGGTCTCCACCTCTCCGGGAGCAAATCGGAAGGGACCGTCGCACCGGCCGACCAGATACTCCACGAATTCATAACCGGTCTCCTCCGAGGCACCGGTCTTCCAGAACTTCACCAGCGGGCAGTCGGCGCCGATCTCCTCCCGCATCTCCCGATGGCCCGCCGCCTCGTAGGTCTCACCGGCATCGACATGGCCGGCGGCGCTGGAGCACCACTGGTCGGGGTGATTGATCTTCCAGGGGGAGCGTTTCTGAAGAAAGAGCTCCCCTCGCCCGTTGAAAATCCAGAGGTGAACGGCACGATGGGTCAGGTTATTCACATGGACCTCGCTCCGAAGCTTGGAACCGGTCACGCGATCTTCGGAATCGACCACATCGCACATCTCGCAGGGATGATCATGCCCCTCCGGGGTGACATGGAGGGCGAGATCGGCCCAGTCATCCACGGGCAGATCCTCGGCCCTGGCGGTGAGTGGGTACCCCTTGGCCGAGGCCCACTCTTCCCACGCCCCGTCGGGGAGCTGGAGCAGTGAGCGAAGCTGCTTCCGGCGGGAGGAAAATCCCTGCCGGACCAAGGCCGAAAATCCTTCGGGATCGCAGTTTGGGAGACCCTCGACCGGGCGCTTGCTCACCTCGATCACCGCCGACTCGACGGCGGGACGGGGCCAGAACACGTCGGGAGGAACGATGCGCAGCTTCCTCACCGACCAGCGGCGTCCGAGCTGCACGGTCAGCGCGGCGTAGTCCTTGTGCCCCGGAGCCGCGGCAAGACGCTCGGCAACCTCCCTCTGCACCATCAGAACAAGTCTGGATGCGGGTGAAAAGGCCGCAGTGAAGTGCGAGATGATCGCTGTGGAGGCGCTGTAGGGGAGATTCCCCACCATCTTCACGGGGCCGTGGCCGTGGAGGGAAAGGAGATCGGTTTTCGCCCCGTCACCCTGCCTGATCTCGAGACGCCCGGACTCGATCTCCGCAGCATGGCGCTCGCGAAGCTCTGCGGCGAGACGGTGATCCCGCTCGATCAGTGTGATGCGCCGCGCGGGCGAGTCGAGGATGTGCGTGGTGAGCGCGCCCATGCCGGGCCCCACTTCGATAAGATGGTCGCCGGGTTGCGGATCAAGACCAGTGACGATGGCCTTTGCCAGGTTCGGATCGAGGAGGAAATTCTGCCCGAGCATCTTGCTCGGCCGCACGCCGATCTGCTCGAGTCGGGCGCGAAGTTCTGCTTTGGACATGGGAAGATTCATAAAGCGTTGAGGCGACTTGTGCCAGCAGTGATCGGGAGGGAGTTTTTCCCCGTTGTCCCCAAGTTATTCACAGGGGGTGAAGAAACCTGCAAGATTCACAGGGATGAAGGGGATGAAGGAGATTTCAAAAATCAAAGCGCCCACTCAATAAAGAATCCCCGCCGCAAGCATCGGGGTATTTAGTTTCTTTTTTTTGGGGGGGCGCCCCAAGGGGCGGGGAATTTACCCGCATGAGATTAAAGCTTTTCCCATCCCTTTTATCCCCTTCATCCCTGTGAGTTATCTTGAGATGTCGTGGGGGTTCATCCACGCTGGGTGTCCGATGAAAAAGTCTGGATGCCTCTCTTTGGTCCTTTTCGTGGCGCTAGGCCTGAGCCTCTTTGGCAACCTCCTGCTCCTAGTCGCCCTTGGTTCCCGCGGTTCGGGCCCGGCGAAGGTCATCACCGAGAAGAAATTCACGGAAACGAGGCTCTCCCCAGGCAAGGATTCCTCCGACAAGATCGCCCTGATCCACCTCGACGGCCTGATCTCCTTCGGAGGCGGGGTCAGCAGGAACGGGGATATGGTCGAGGAACTCAAGGAAGCCTTCCAGCAGGCGGAGAATGATCCCCATGTGAAGGCGGTAGTCCTCTCGGTCGACTCTCCCGGCGGCGAGGTCACGGCCGGCGACACCATCCACCATGCCTTGGCGAAACTGAGTTCCAGGAAGCCCGTCGTCATTTTCATGAACTCGATCGGCACCTCGGCCGCCTACTACATCGCCTGCGCCGGTTCCTGGATCATGTGCACCGACACGACCTTCACCGGGAGCATCGGCGTGATCATCTCGACACTCAACTACAAGGAACTCTTCGGAAAGATCGGCCTGCAGTCGGTGATCTTCAAAAGCGGCAAATTCAAGGATGCGCTCAACGGTGCCCGCGACCTGACGGAGGAGGAGAAGACGTATTTCCAGGCGCTCGTCATGCAGACTTACGACCGATTCCTGAACATCGTGGCCACCGCGAGGAAACTCGATCCGGCCACCCTGAGGGAAGGCGAGGCCGACGGACGCGTCATGAGCGGAAAGGATGCCCTTGCGGCTAAGCTCGTCGACCAGACCGGCTATGTCGAGGATGCCTGGGAGAAGGCCCGCTCCCTGGGCAAGGCCCCCGGAGCCGAGGTCGTCCGATACGAGAAGAAGCGCGGAATCGGACGCCTTCTGCGATTCTTCGAGGATTCCGAAAAGAGCGACATCCGCCTTGATCTGAATCTCGGTACGGCTCCGGGCGTGAAACTTGAGACCGGACGCCTCTACCTCCTTCCTCCCTTCTACGCCCCGTGATCAATTCCCTGCCGCCGCTGGCACTCGCCCCGACATTCCAGGAACTCCTTCCCAGCGGGCTGATCCTGCTCATTCTGCTGGGATTTTACGGATGGCTGGCCCATCGCGCTTCGCGGCGCGCCACGCTCGAGACACAGCCCTTCGGGATCCCGGATGCCTTCTGCGCGGGCATCCTCGCCATCTGGATGATCACGCTCATCTGGCAGTCGCTCGACGCCCCTAAGGCGATCACCCTGAATGCGATCCTGGCCAACTCGATCGTCTACTCCTCGTTGATCCTGGGTGTCATCGGCGTGATGGGATTCCAGCGCGAATCAGCGGTCTCATTCTTCGGCCTTCAGCCCTCGAAGTTTCCCAAGGCCGCGGGCACGGGTCTTCTCTGGCTGATCATCACCTACCCGCTTATCCTGGTCGCGCAATCGTTCGTCCAGGGAGTCTTTGGAGAGACCGACGACGCGCAGATGATCGTGCGCTATTTCCTGGAGCACCCGGATCCCCGACATCGCGCCACGGTGATCTTCATGGCGGTGATCGTTGCCCCCGTGGCGGAGGAGATCCTCTTCCGCGGTTACTTCTACGGCGTGATCAGGCGGTTCGGAGGGAGGCTTCCCGCGCTGCTCACCTCCTCGCTGCTCTTCGCGGCGATCCATGTCCATCTCCCCTCCATGCTCGGTCTCGGACTCCTCGCCGTGATCCTCTGCCTGCTCTACGAGCGGACCGGATCTCTCTGGGCCACGATCACGATGCACGCCACCTTCAACGCCCTGACCATCCTGGCGCTGATTCTCTGGCCCGAGATGGCAAGGTGAGAAAAAGGCAGAATGAAAAGTGAAAAAGGGGGCCAACCTGAATCCGAGGCGGAGTTGCTGGAGCTGATCTCCGCCTCCCTTCCCAAGCCCTCGCGCGATGTGCTCAACGGGATCGGCGATGACTGCGCGGTGATCAGGCCTTCGGCCGCAAAGGGGATCGTGCAACTGCTCAAGACCGATGCGCTCGTGGAAGGCATTCACTTCGCATCGGGCACACGCCTTGATCTTGTGGGCTGGAAAGCCCTTTGCCGCCCGCTCAGCGACATCGCAGCCATGGGAGGCACCCCGCGCCAAGCCGTTATCACCGTGGCGGCTCCCACCTCATGGAAGGGTAGCCACTGGAAGGCTCTTTATCGTGGCATCGGCAAGGCAGCGCGGGCCTTTGGTGTCTCGGTGGTCGGCGGTGAGACCGTCCGGTCACCCGGCCCCTGCTTTCTCTCGGTCACCCTCACCGGGGAGTTGGAGAAGAAACATCTCAAGCTCCGCAGCGGGGCCCGCCCCGGCGACTTCATCTGCGTGACGGGAAGACTTGGCGGTTCCCTCAAGAGCGGACGCCATCTGTGCTTCTCCCCGCGCCTTGAAGAGGGACGCTGGCTCGGCGCCGAACGGGGCGTCACCGCCATGATGGATCTGAGCGACGGACTCGGGAGCGATCTTCCGAAGCTTGCCATCGAGAGCGGTACTTCCTTCACGATCGCTCCGGAATCACTCCCGTGTCACCGCGGGTGCACGGCGAGGGAAGCCCTCTCGGACGGCGAGGATTACGAACTGCTCCTGACGATCTCACCCTCGCAGTGGCCGCCGATCATGCGCCGCTGGAACGCTCGCTTCCCGCGGATCCCGCTCACCTGCATCGGACGGATGACCCCTGCGGATTTCCCTCCCACTCCGCTTCCCTCCGGCTACGATCACCTTCGATCCCAGTAATCCATGATCAAGTTGATCTATCACAAGCCGGGCACCGCCCCCGCTTCCCTCCAGGTCGAGGGAAGCAGGGAAACCATGCCCCCGGTCATCAACCTCATCCGGTACGACGAGACAACCTACGAGGAGATCAGTTGCGGCGACGCGGCTTCGGCGATCGGCCAACTCGACCGCAAGAAAATGAACTGGATCAACGTGGAAGGCCTCCATGACACGGAGAACGTGCGGATCCTGGCCTCCCACTTCGGGCTCAATCCGCTGATGATCGAGGATATCGTCACGACCCAGCGGCCGAAGATCGAGGAGACCGACAAAGGCATCTTCCTGATCACCACGATGATCTACAGGGACACGCAGCAGTCGCTCGGGGTGGAGGTGGAGCAGTTGAGCATGTTCTTCAACAAGAACACGGTCCTAACGTTCCAGTCGGAGAACCGGAAGGATCCCTTCACCGGTGTCAGGAAGCGTCTCGCACAGCAAGGAACCCTCATCCGCAAATCGGCGGCCGATTTTCTCGCGTATGCCCTGCTCGACAATGCGATCGACCATTTTTTCCCGGTTCTGGAGATGATCGGCACCGAGTCGGAGGCTCTGGAGGAAAATCTCATCAGGAACCCGACCAAGACCGCGCTGAAGGATCTCTTCCAGAACAAGCGTGTGCTTCTGGAGATGCGCCGGATCGCCTGGCCGCTCCGCGAAGTCATCGGTCACCTGCTCAGGGATGACTCCGGCTACGTGAAGGAAAGCACCCGGATCTTCCTGAAGGACTGCAATGACCATGTGACCCAGGCGATTGACATCGCGGAAAGCTTCCGGGATCTCACCGCGGGACTCATGGACATCTACCACTCGAGCCTCAGCTTCCGCACCAATGAGATCATGCGCGTCCTCACGCTCGTCTCGACATTCTTCATCCCCCTCACCTTCCTGGCCGGCGTCTACGGAATGAACTTCAACACGGAGAAACCGTGGAACATGCCCGAACTGAATTGGGCCTACGGATACCCCGCCTTCTGGTTCGTGGTGCTGCTGACGGCGGGGGGAATGTTGCTCTTTTTCCGTCGCAAGAAATGGCTCTGAAACTCACCTTCCACATTTTCCCGTTCGACCCATGACCGCCGCTGCGACCAAGCGCCCAATCCTCATCCTGACCTCCGCTTTCGGCGAGGGACATAACGCCGCCGCCCGTAATCTGGCAACCGCGTTGCGGACTCTCGATCCCGACCATCCCGTCGAGGTGCGCGATCTCTTTGCCGAGGCCTACGGCCGGCTCTACAAGATCGTCCAAAAGGGATACTTCCTCTTCATCAATCATTGCCCAGGACTCTGGGGCGCCTTCTACAAGTATCTCGACAAGGACAAGGCGGCACCCGGTCGCGTGGCGGTCTACAAGAGGGGAGCGCGCCTTCTCGCCAGGACCGTCGCGGAGATGAAGCCGGCTGTCATCGCCTCCACCTACCCGGGGTACAACCACCTCCTCGATCACCTGCACGGAAAGACCGACCGACCTTTCAGGACCGTCACGGTGGTCACCGACTCGATCACCATCAACTCGCTCTGGCACAGCGGTCACTCGGATCTCTTCCTTGTCCCCAATGAGGAGACCGCGGAGGTGATGGAAAACGCCGGTGTTCCCCGTGCGAAACTGAGCGTCACCGGGTTTCCCGTCCCCCCGTTGTTTGAAACCCTCAGGGGTCGGCGAACAGTACCCGGCACGGGACATCTCCCGAAGGTTCTCTTCCTTGCCAATCCCGGTCAGAAAAATGCCGCCGGCATTCTCAAGGAACTGGGTAGCGTGGAGGGAATCGAACTCTCCGCCGCCTGCGGCCGCGACGAGAAACTCCGGACCACACTCCAGGCGATCGCGTCGAGATTCCGTAAGCCGATCAAGGTCGAGGGGTGGATGCCCGATCTTCCCGAGAGACTCGCGGCCAGCCACCTCATCGTTGC
The DNA here is from genome assembly GCA_049282095.1 of Chthoniobacterales bacterium. GTDB lineage: Bacteria > Verrucomicrobiota > Verrucomicrobiia > Chthoniobacterales > UBA6821 > UBA6821. The sequence continues at coordinate 41,248 of JBAPTI010000048.1, read as the reverse complement.
CAAGGCCGGAGGTGCCACCGTGCAGGAATGCCTCGCGGCCGCCACCCCGCTTGTCATGAGCCAGATCATTCCGGGACAGGAGGAGGGGAATGCGGAACTCCTCACCAAGGCCGACTGCGGATGCACCGCCACCTCCCCCAAGGCAATCGCCGCCGCGGTGCGGCATGCCTTCGCCCGCGGCGCCCTGGTCTGGAAGACCTGGGAAGCCAACGCCACGAAAACGGGAACCCCGGAGGGTGCGAGGAATGCGGCGAATGCGGTCCTCGGCGAAGCCCTCAAGGAGGGATGAAACCTGAGACCTGAAACCTGAAGGTTTTGAATCCGCCTTTTACATTTTTCATTTTTCATTTTTCCTTCGTCTCATGCCCATCAACGCCGTCATCTTCGATATCGGGAATGTCCTCCTGACCTTCGACTACTTCATCGCCGAGCGGGCGCTCCTTGCCCACACGGGCCAAGCGGTCGCCCCCTCCATCGAGGAACTCCATCCTCACCGGATGGCCCACGAGAGCGGCACGATCAGCCGCGAGGAGTTTGTCAGGATCGTCAGGGAAGCCTTCGCTCATGACGGACCCGAGGATCACTTCATGGGGATCTGGACACGGATCTTTGAGGTGAACACCCCGATGGTCGAGTGGGCCCGCACCCTCCATGGGAAGACGCCCCTCTATCTCCTCTCGAACATCGGCTGCATCCATCACGACCATATCTTCGAGGAGTACGATTTCTTCTCCGGTCTCTTCCACGACGGTGTCTATTCGTACAAGGCCGGCGTCATGAAACCCGAACGCCGGATCTTTGAACTCGCCAAAGACCAGTTCGGAGTCGATCCCGCAACCACGCTCTACATCGATGACCTGCTGGAGAATGTGCAGGGGGCGGAGTCGGTGGGCTTCATCGGTCACCACTACGATCCGAAACGGCACGACCTCTTCGAAGCAAAGTTGAAATCGCTCTCCTTCCTGTGAGTGCGGGTTCTCGGCGGACAGTCTGGATCCTCGCCGACCATCTCTCGGTCACCAACGCATCCCTCCTCTCGGCAAGGAAGGGGAGGGATTGCCTGCTCTTCATCGAATCCCGGCAGACCTTCGGAAAGCTCCCCTACCATCGGCATCGCCTGATGCTCCTTCTCTCGGCGATGAGACACTACGCCGCGGAACGGGAGGCCGAGGGATGGGAGGTCGACTACCACCGGATCAACGACGCTCCCGACATGCGCTCCGTCCTGGCCCGTCACTGCACGGCCTGGAAGCCCTCGGAGATTCTCGTCACCCGGCCTAACAACCACGATGAGAGCCTCGCCTTGGACTCCCTTGCCGGGAAATTGGAATACCCGCTCCGCATCGTTCCAGACACCCAATTCCTCTGCTCCCGGGAGGATTTCGCCGAACTGGCGCAGGGAAAGAAGCGTCTGCTGATGGAGAATTTCTACCGCGAGATGCGGAGGCGGACGGGATTACTCATGGAGAGCGACGGGAAGCCGGTCGGTGGCGACTGGAACTACGATGTTGAGAACAGGGCCACGCTCCGCGATTGGAAGAAGGCGGGATCACCCCGCCCACGGGCACTTCCAAGACCGGAACAGGACGCCATCACCCGGGAGGTCGCGACCGACCTGGAAATCTGTTTTCCGGATGCACCCGGCAAAGCTGCGGACTTCGCCCTTCCCGTCACACGGGAGGACTCCCTGAAATGGATGGAGCACTTCGTGGAAGAGCGGCTCCCACACTTTGGCACCTGGCAGGACCTGATGATCGAGGGAGAGCCCGACATGTTCCACTCGATCATTTCCCCGATGCTCAACATCGGCCTTCTTGATCCGCTGGAATGCGCCAATGCGGCTGAATCTGCCTTCCGAAAAGGGAAGGCTCCCCTGCATGCCGTGGAGGGATTCATCCGGCAGATCATCGGATGGCGCGAATTCGTCAACGGGGTCTACTGGCTGAAGATGCCTGAGTACGCCGGGGTCAACGGCCTCGAAGCCGAACGCCCCCTCCCCTCCTTCTTCTACGACGGCGAGACGGACATGAACTGCCTCCGTCAGACCCTGGGGGAAGTGCTGAAGGGGGGATTCAATCACCACATCCAGAGACTGATGATCCTCGGAAATTTCCTACTGCTCGCGGGAGTCAGGCCCGGTGAGGCGCTCCGTTGGTTCAACGAGATGTACATCGACGCCCATGACTGGGTGATGGCCGCCAACCTCCTCGGAATGGCCCTCCATGCCGACGGCGGATTCATGGCGACCAAGCCGTATGCAGCCGGCGGATCATACATCCACAAGATGAGCAACTACTGCGAGGGGTGTCCCCACAGTCCGGATATCAAAACGGGGCCGGGAGCCTGTCCCTTCAACCTCCTCTACTGGAACTTCTACGAAGCCCATCGCGGGCGCTTCGCCAATAACCCGCGCACGGCCATGATGGTGCGTTCGTGGATGAAGCGACCGGATGAGGAACGCGCCGCCATCGTCACTCAATCAAAGGCTTTTTTGGAATCGCTTCGGTGAACCCGATCAAGCGGAACCGGTTGATTAGGCTGTAGAAAGGGAACGGCCCTGGGAGCTTTGGGATCCGCCTCCAGAATCACCGCGCCTGTTTCATCTTGGCGGAGGAGCGTGATCCCCTCCTCACGAAGCACCCCCTTCCATTCACCGCTTGGGTTCCCGTTACGGTTCAAGGCATCGACGGTTGAGACCACGACACGCGGAGAGACCTTGCGGATCACACCCAACGTTGCCGACATCTCCGAACCGCCCAACGGAAGAACCAGTACATCGGCATGGAGTTCCTGATCGGGAAGCTTCATCACCAGTTCGGAGATTCCTCCGACAAGCCGGGGAAGGAAGAGGATCCTCACTTCCCCCATCGTCACCCTGGCAACCAGGGAGTCACGATCCTTCGCGGGAGCGGCGGCGAGGATCGAGGCGGTCACGCCGGGGGACAATGCCAACTCTTCCCCCGCCTGCACCCGACACACTTTCCTCCCGTCTGCCTGGAACTTTTTGGCCACGGGGGATCGTCCGTCTCCCGGAGGCAGAGCCGTCCCTTTCACGGGAATCTCACGCATGATCTCCGCAAGTCCCCCGAGATGCGCGGCATCGGACTTCGTGATCAGGGCGCTCCGAACGGAGTTGGCTCCGCTTGATTCGAGAAGGGGAAGGATCGTGGAGATGGCATCACGACGGCGCCCGGCATCGATCATGGCAAAGTCACCGCCGCTCCGGATCACCGCGCAGGAGGCTCCCCGCAGATCGAGAATCGTCATCACGGGAAAGGGCTTCCCCGGGGGGCCGACAAACCAGTGACCACCCGGCATCATGGCACTCACCTGGACGACAAGGAGCAGCAGCTTGGTGACCAGCCAGTTGGCATTGTTGAAGGCCCCCGCCACCCAGAGCGAGAGGGAGCCGCCGAGAAGCGAGAGCATCCCGAGGGAAAGGACACCGAAGGCAAGCGGAACGGCAAGGAGGTTGGCCCCGAAGGCTGAGAGCGAGACGAGATGGAAGTAGGCGATCGTCGGCACCAGCGATCCGATCCATGCGGCGGCCGAGACGGCGGCAAGGCCGGCAAGATGATTCCAGGAGTCAAATCCAAGGCGCTCCCGCCGCGTCAGCAGCTTCGGGGGGATGAAGGGATCCGGAGCATGCCTTGAGACGATCCATCGCTCGATCGGCCCCGCAGCCACCAGAATCGCGAACACGACCGTGTAGGAGAATTGCCACCCGGCGGAGAAGAGGATGTTCGTATCGATCGCAAGCTGCAGGAAGGCCGATGCGGCCAGCGTGTTGATCATCGGGGACCTCCTGTGGAGGACAAGCCCGACGAGCATGATCGAGGCCATGGTTGCGCTCCTGACACTCCCCGACTTGAGTCCCGTCACCGCGACATAGAAGAAGAGTACGGGAATGGTCAGCGCCACGGCCCACCCCCTGGGAATGCGGGCCGCCTTCAGCACGAACCAGATGATCACGGCCAGCATGCCGACGTGGAGTCCCGAGACCGAGAAGAGATGCATCGTTCCGGTGAAGCGGAAGTCGTCCGTGAATCCCTCCGGAGAGTTCTCCGTGACACCGAGCGTGATTCCCTTGATGGCGCTGAGTACCTCGGCGGAATCCCCCATGTCCACGGCGAGGATCGCCTCCATCCGCTGACGTGACGAGATCGCCCAGGCAATCAGGGGATTCCCATGTCCGGAAGAGAGGATCGCCCCCGGTTCGGAAGGATCGATTCGGAACTGCGTGTGGATGCCGTGCCGCTCCAGCCATCGCCGGTAATCCATCGCGCCGGGATTGCGCGGAAGCGCCGGGCGGGACGGGATTGCCTGAAAGCCGACCATGTCCCCGTATCGCGGAATCACTCCGGACCATTTCACCTGGACCTCGACGGGAAGGGCGACCGGTTTCCCTGCCTGCTCCGAAGACTCGTTCGTTCCGATCGGAACGAGAGACCCGAGCCGCATCGGAAAGGTGACGCTTCCCGGGGAGGAGACCTTCGGTTCCCCCGAGACAATCCCCTCGACGTGAAACTCCCCCGGATGCTCATCAAGCCACACGGCCAGCTTCCTTGCGGGGGATTCCTGCCAGTTCCAGAGTTGCAGGAGAGAGAAGAGGGATAGCACCAGAGCCCAGCAGAGACCACCGCGCCTACGGAAGATCACCAGGGGAAGTGAAAGCAGCGCCAAGGTGATCACCAAGGGCCACCCCGGACCCAACCACGAGGAGACTAGGATGCCCGCCATGGCGGCCATCAGCAGTCCCGCGAAGGGAAAGCGTTGCTTCAGGATCGGGATCTCCCTCACTGCCCGCAGAACTTGAAGAGGAGGGTCTCCATGCGTTGTTCCTCGCGGAAATAGAATCTCAGGGCCCCGTCCCTTCCCTCGATCGATTCCGACACGGCGCAACTTCCCCTTCTGCTGTGAATCTGATGAATCCCCGAAATCTCGCGGTGGTAGGGAGTCCCCCATGCCTCCAGAAGGATCGCCTGATGCACCCGATCGAGGATCATCGACTCCAAAAACACCCTCTCCATCGGTAGGAAATCGACGGCACCGATTCCCGGGATCTCCTCATAACTGAAACGATGGCACTCGTTGATGCCGCGCTCGGGGAGGCGATCCCATGTGCCGCGCATCAACCCGAGGCGGACCCTGGGATCGAAACCCGCCGCGGCGTTGCGAATCGAGAAGGTATTCACCGAGACCATGACGCGGACTGAAAGCCCCGGATCCATGCTGATCCAGACATGGTCCAGTTCCCGGTTCCGGCTGAGTCGGTCAGCCCGTGTCTCCACACGGCCCTTGAGATGATCCCCCACCAGATGGACCAGCGGTGTGTGAAGATCCCTGAAAAGCTGGAGACCCCTGCCACGCTTCATGGATCGGAGTCGCGGGGAATGGTCGAGCGCAGCGATCGACGATTGTTAGAGACTAACCGCCCCCGCCCGTGTCGAAGGAGAAGGGGCTGTAGCAGGACTCGGTGTAGGCCGAGTCATACCAGTCGTCGATGAGGGGGGCGTTGTAGAAGAAGGGCTGCTGATCCTGATTCAGCTTGGAGTTATCCTTCACATACTTGGGGACCTTGCCGCCCTGCTTGGGTGGTTGGTTGTTCCCGTAGAAGCCCTGCGTCTCAGTCAGGTAGTTGAGGAGATGGGGCTTGGCACCGGCGGCCTTGAGGCCGGCGAGCTGGGCGTAGCTGAAGTTGTATACCCGCTGGGTGGAGCGGAGGTAGCCGACAACGATGTGCGTCGGGACATGACTGGAAGCAAGATTGCGAATATCTTGGTAGTCGAGGGGCTGGGCGTTGTTGATCTTGGAGGCCGTTCCCTGACTCACATGGGCGGCGGCAACGGCGGCCGTGATCTGGGGATCGACTTTGGGGCCCGAGGAGCAACCGACCGCAACAAGTGCGATCAGCAGGGAGAAGGCGGCGGGCAACTGGAGGCGGAATGTCTTCATGACTTCTGCTTGATTAGCCGTTCCCGTAACTCTCTTCAATGGAATTTAGACTGCAGGAGCTGATATGGGGCGTAGGCTGAAGGGGGGTTAGGTCAAACAACAATCAGGGATCTTCGCCCCACCTGTTACCCATCACCGATCCCCTATCCCCCATCCCCCATCAACATTGCTGCCAGACGCCGGTGGGTTTTTTGCTTGTCGGGCTTCCCATCCGCAGGCATCTCCATCCCATGATCCTACGATCCCTCAGCAAATACCGCGACACCGGCCTCCTCCTTCTCCGTATCCTTATCGGGATTTCCTTCCTGGCCCACGGCCTGCCAAAGCTGATGGCCGGACCGGAACTCTGGATCAAGCTCGGCAAGTCGATGCAGTTCGTGGGAATGGGGGCCTACCCCATCTTCTGGGGACTCATGGCGGCTCTCTCGGAATCGGTCGGCGGTTTTCTCCTGCTGATCGGCTTCTGCTTCCGACCCGCCTGCCTCTTTCTACTCGTCACGATGGCGGTAGCCACGGTCATGCATTTCAACACGACCCCCGGCGATTTCTTCGAGAAGTGGCAGATCGCCTCCCACGCCATTGAACTGGGATCCGTCTTCCTGTCTCTCCTGCTGATCGGCCCCGGCAAGTTCAGCGTGGACAGGGAGTGATTGGGAGTTGGCAGATAGATGATGGTAGTTAGGAAAAAGCTTGGCTAACAGACATAGCTCCTAACTCTTGGATCCCAATTTCCTCCTGACAATACCGAGGATTTCGTTGAAACCCTCGATCTTCAGCATCCAACTCGCCAGCAGGAAAAACACCACCGCCAAGCCGATGACGGCGAAGGGCGCTAAGGCACGCAGAGTGACCCGCAGCCATCCTGATATTTCCGTTGCCGAATTCGGGTGAGAGGCGTTTCATCCCCGATGTCAGGGTGACCATCGGACCCTCAGGCCTCCTGAAATATCAACGCCTCTCCCTCATGACTCCTCTTCCCTCACTTCTCAAATCCAACCTCCTCCGCGGGATCCTCCTTCTTCTGATTCTGGGAGGTTTGGCGATTTTCCTTCTCGCTCATCCCAAGAAGGAAGCGGCACCAGTCACCACGGTCTCGGCAATCCATCCACTCAAGACGGATCTCGTCCAGACCGTCGATGTGACGGGAGAGGTGAAGCCCTTCCAGCAGGTCGAGGTCTATTCGCTGGTGGCGGGTTACGTCCAATCGATGAATGTCGATATCGGTGATCATCTCAAGCAGGGCGATCTCATCGCCACCCTCGAGGTCTTGGACATTGAAAAACAGATGGCGGCGATCAAGGCGGCCAAGAGAGGCCTCGAGTTGACTCTCTCCACGAATCGGGCTGCCAAGGCCACCACCACCAGGATCACGGCACCCTTCGATGGTGTGATCACAAAGCGGAACGCCGACAACGGCACGCTGGTCCAGACCGGTGTCTACTCCAGCACACAGAGCCTTCCCCTGGTGACGATAGCCCAGGACAACCTCCTCCGGGGATCTTTCCCCATTCCCGAATCAGCCATCGGGAAGCTGAAACTCGGAGAGGAAATAAGCATCACGATCCCCACCCTGCGACGTGTCTCGAAGGGTAAGATTGCACGCTTTTCCAACCAGATCGACAGCGCCACGAGGACCATGGAAGTGCAGGTGGATATCCCCAATCCCGACTTATCCATCACTCCCGGCCTCTATGCCGTCGCATCCTTTCCCGTGGAGCAGGCGCCGCAAGCCATCACCATCCCCATTCAGGCACTGCGCACACCCGACGAGCCGAGCGTCTACGTGATTTCCGACAACGGCATTCTGGAAAGCCGCCCGGTTCAGTTGGGGATGGAAACCCCCGGCTTTGTCCAGGTCACCAGCGGACTCGGTGAGGCGGATCTTGTGGTACTGGGGAATACCTCGGAGCTGGAGGTGGGAATGAAAGTCTCCCCGAAACTCATCGACCAGACGACGAAACCATCGGTCCCGTCCGGAAAGTAGCCTTCACAGCTTCTCCATGTCCCGTTTCGCCATCCGCTATCCCTACCTGATCCTCGTCGCCTGCCTGGTGCTGGTGGTGTTGGGGATCACCACGCTCGTGCGGATGCCGGTGGATCTCTTCCCCGAGGTCAAGATCCCGGTGGTCGTGGTGGCGACTTTCTATCCGGGAATGCCACCCGAGCAGATCGAAACCGGCATCACGGGAAGGTTCGAGCGTTTCTTCACGCTTGCAAGCGGGATCGACCGCATCGAGTCGCGATCCCTCACCGGAGTCAGCCTGATCAGGATCACCTTCAAGCCGGGTGTGGATGCCGACAGCGCCGTCAGCAACATCTCGAACCTGGCGATGGCGAATCTTCGGCGCCTTCCCGCAGGCACACTCCCTCCCGTTGTCCTGAAGTTCGATGCCTCCAGTCTTCCCGTTTGCCTCATCACACTCAAGGGCAACGGGCTCGACGAGACCCAGTTGCGGGATCTTGGTCAGTACTCCATCCGCAGCCAGATCGCCGGCGCCCCCGGAGCCTCGGTTCCCCAGCCCTTTGGCGGCAAGTACCGCCAGATCATGGTCTATGTGGATCCCCAGAAGCTGGAGTCGCGGCAACTCAGCGTCATGGATGTCGTCGGCGCCCTGAACAACGCCAACCTGATCCTCCCCGCCGGCAACGTGAAGATCGGTCCCGTTGACTACAACATCTACGCGAACTCCCAACTCGGAACGCTCAGGGAGATCGCGCAGGTTCCCATCAAGTCGGGGGCAAGGGAGGTTGTCATCGGTGATGTCGCCAGCGTGAAGGATGCGGCCTCCATCCAGTCGAACATCGTCCGGATCGACGGCCAGCGTTCCGTCTACCTGCCCGTCCTCAAGCAGGGTGGCGACTCCAACACCATCGATGTGGTGGAGGGCATCAGGCGCGCGGTCTCCCAGTTGACCGGCATTCCCCGATCCCTTGTCGCCAAGGTGGTCTTCGACCAGTCTCTCTTCGTTAAGAATGCCATCTCCAACCTCATCCACGAGGGTATCATCGGCCTCTGCCTCACGGGCCTGCTGATCCTCGTCTTCCTCGGGAACTTCCGGGCCACCGTGGCCGTTTTCCTCTCCATCCCCCTCTCGGCGCTTGCGGCCTTCATGGTCATCAGCATGGGCGGAGGAACCATCAACTCGATGGTGCTTGGAGGGCTCGCCCTGGCCTTCTCCCGCCTGATTGATAACTCCGTCGTCGTCCTTGAGAATATCTTCCGCCACATGGAGCTGGGTGAAAGTCCCGAGAATGCCTCCGTGAAGGGCGGCAAGGAAGTGGCCGTTCCGGTCCTTGCCGCCACGCTTGCCACAGCGGTGGTCTTTTTCCCCGTCACCTTCCTCTATGGCGTCAGCAGATTCTTCTTCGGCGCGCTGGCCATGGCCGTGGTCATCTCCCTCTTCGCTTCCTACTTTGTGGCGATGACCGTGGTGCCTCTCTTCTGCGCCCGGTTCATCAGACTGCAACACGGCACGGGCGGTGATGAAAAGCACGGGCCCGGGAAGCCCTCCCCCCTCGTCGCATGGGGCCGCGGGTTCCATGAGAGCTTCAACCGCCGCTTCGACCGCTTCCTGGGATGGTTCGGGAAGTTCATCGACCGCTTACTGGATCGCCCACGCACCGTCCTGGCGGGAATCCTGATCGCCTGCGTGGCATGCTTCGGACTGATCCCGTTTGTCGGCACCTCCTACTTCCCGAGGACGGATCCCGGCCAGTTCGTCATCAATGTGAAGGGCACCCCCGGGACCCGGGTCGAAGTGACCGAGGAGCAGATCGGGAAACTCGAGCAACTCATCAGGAGAATCGTCTCACCCCGCGATCTGGACATCATCGCTTCCAATATCGGCAGCACGCCCGATCTTTCCGCCATCTACACCAGCAACTCGGGGCCGCACACCGCTTTCGTCCAGGTAAGCCTCAACAAGGGCCACCGGATCGGAAGCTACGACTACATGGCCCGGGTCAGAAACGCGATCGCCTCGGAGATGCCCGAACTCTCCGTCTACCTCCAGTCGGGCGGACTCGTGGATGCGGTGCTCAACATGGGACTTCCCGCCCCCATTGACCTCCAGTTCACGGGCCCGGACATGAAGGCTGCCTATGCCTACGCCAAGAAGATCATGGAGAAGGCCCGTGCCATTCCCGGAATCGGGGACATGCTCATTCCCCAGGATATCGACGCCCCATCCCTGCGGATCAACATCGACCGGTCCAACGCCTCCGCCCTCTCCCTCAGCGCAAGGGATGTCATCAGCAACATGATCACGGCACTGGTCTCCAACGGGATGATCCAGCCGAACTACTGGATCGACCCCTCCAGCGGATACGACTACCTCCTGAGCGTCCAGTACAAGGAGGGACTCATCAAGAGCATGCTCGACCTCAAGTCGATCCCCCTGGGCCCGGTGCGCCTTGACGCCGTGACCTCCGTGAGCCGCTCCGAGGGGCCGACCGAAATCGACCATTACCAACTCCGTCGCGTGATCAATCTCTACGTCTCCACGAGGCAGGAAGCCCTGGGCCCCGTGGCCGCGGCACTGAACAGGATCGTCGAGGAGAATCCTCCCCCCAAGGGCGTCCGCGTCACCATGCGCGGATTGATCGAGGCGATGAATGCCTCGTTCCTCTCCTTCTTCTCCGGACTCCTCCTTGCGATCCTCCTCGTCTACCTGATCCTGGTGGCCCAGTTCCGCTCCTTTTCCGATCCCCTCCTCATCCTGTTGGCGGTGTTGCCGGGACTCTCGGGGGTGATTCTGGCCCTCCTGCTCACGAACACGACCCTGAACATCATGTCCCTGATGGGTGTCGTGATGATGGTGGGCATCGTCGTGACCGACAGCATCCTGATCGTGGAATTCACCAGCCGCCTGCTCGCGGAGGGAATGGAACTCCGCAAAGCGGTTATCACCGGTGTGTGTGTCCGGCTCAGGCCCATTCTCATGACTTCCCTGGCCACGCTCATGGGACTGCTACCGATCGCGCTGAAGCTGGGCACGGGCAGCGAGGCCTACACGCCCCTGGCCCGGGCGATCATCGGCGGCGTGGGCGTCTCAATGGTGGTCACGGTGATCGTGGTTCCCTGCGCCATCTACCTCTGGCGTCAACGGAAAGGCTGATCCCGCTCGGCCTGCCCTGCGGTTGTTGGAATCATACCATTGACGCGATTAGTCTGGTGGAATTGGCGAAGGGATTTTGGTGATGGGCTAGGCGGAAGAACGAGGGCTATCTGAAGATAACCCGAGGGATGACAACAACGCCCATCGCCAAAAGAACCAGCTGATTCTACCGGAATAAGAGTGGAGATGGTATTACTCGGCCGATTCGTTGTTCGTCAGCGGGAAGCGGCGGATCAGCAGGATCCCCGTCATCGAGACAACCGCGCAGAGCATGATGCTCTCGCGGATCGTGGTCAGTTGGGCGATCCATCCGAAGGTCATGCTTCCGACGGCGGTGGCACCCTGCAGTGTCAGCATGTAGAAAGCGGTCGTCCTGCCGCGCACCCAGTCCGGCGAACTGAACTGCACGGCCACCTGATGGGTGACGGTCATGAAACTCCATGCCACTCCGCCGACGATCAGGAAGAGATCATCCAGGAGCATGCTGTTCCACTGGCTCACGCCGAGAACGCACACCGAGAAGCAGAGCAGCGTGACCCTCACCACCGCATCGATGGAAAACTTCTGCTTGAACCCTGGGATGAAGAAGGCGCCCAGCACGGCACCCACACCGAGAGCACCGAGCAGTTCACCCACACCCAGGGTGCTCATGAGCGCACCGTATCCGAACACGCCGGTCCCGATCTCCCTGCGCGCCTCCAGCGGCAGCAGGGCCATCATCCCCGAGGCGGGCAGGATGAAGAGAGCGTACCTCAGCAGGATGCCGCCGAGGATCGGGGAGGTTTTCAGGAAGACGAACCCTTCCCCCAGGGAAGAGAGGAGCGAGGAGGCCGTGACGCCGACCTTCGGTTTCGGCAGACGGTCGTCGGGAATCCGCCAGAGAGCAGCAATGACAGAAATGTATGAAAGCGCCTTGCAGGCAAAAACGCAGGCGACTCCGGCAACCCCTGCCAGAAGTCCGCCCAGCAAAGGTCCGAGAGCCTGGCCGATGTTGTAGTTCAGGCTGTTGAGGGACACGGCCGAGGCGGACTGCTCGCGCGTCACCAGATCCTGAAGAATTGTCTTCCATGCAGGTTGATGGACGGCCGTACCGATGCCGACAATCGACAGCAGGCCCAGCAGGAGCCACGGGGTGAGCGTTCCGGTCCAGGCACACCAGGCAATCAAGAAGACCGCAATCATCATCCAGACCTGGGTCAGGATGAGCAGCCTGCGGTGATTCACCAGATCCGTGAGGATACCCCCTGGAATGACAAAAAAGAAAAAGGGGAGACTGAGCGCCGTCTGCACCATGGCCACGAGGGCAGCGTTCTGGGTCAGGGAACTCATCTCCCAACCAGCCGCGATGATCATCATGAAGGTTCCCGTATTCGAAAACAGGTTGCCCCCCCAGAGATTTCTGAAATCCCTTTGCTCGAGCAGTCCGAATCCGGGGCCGAAAAGTTTGGTGATCAAGGTGATGTCGGATCAGAGGTTTCGTCACCATCAGCCCCCTCGCTGATTGCCAACCTAAAGAGATCCCAGACGGCCTCCTTTGGATAGATCATGGCCGGGAGTAGAAGGCGCCAGGGGAGCTAAAACAGGGCGGCGTTAGGCCATTCACCCCAGCTTTGTGGATTGTTTCTACCATTTTGTTCAAATCTCCAAGATCGGCAAGCGACCTGTTCCAACCCAAGGAAATGGCACTCATGCTCAGCAATGCAATCACAATGCCCGTTAAACTAACTTCATCCCTGCCCTGCAACTCCATGAATTGATCGAGCATCTCGTTGGCAAACATCAGCAGGAACGCCTGAGGGACCGGCAGCAGCGAGACTCGACGGAGAAGCCAATCAGCTCCTCGAGGCAGGTAAACGGCGATCAATGGGAATGAGTTTGACTTAGCAATCCCGTCCTTATAAGGACGAGGAAACAGTTTTACTTGGTTTCGCCTGAGAAGGCATTGGGATCCACGGCACGCCAAGTTGGAAAGATTGATCGTTCTCCCAGCAGTAAATGGGGATGAAACCTGGGCGGTGAACCTCGTTTGTGTATTTGCCCTTGTTCGCCCCGGCCCTTAGTTCGTATGTATGGCTGGCCATGTACGACTTAAGCGTGGGGATATCCACCCAGAAGAAGTAATAAGACCTTTGGTTGTTGACCGGTGCCCCGTCCCATCCCCCTATACCAAAGTCGAACTTGTGCTTCGTTGTATCGGTATTGACCGTTTCAGTCCCAACCTTCGTTTCCACTGATCCGTCCTTGGTGAGTAGGCCTAAATCAAGTTTCCAGTAATATGACAGGTTCTTCTGATGGCTCCGGGTGAGCTTGGAGGAATCCTTCCTCACGACCGAATACTTGGTGGTGGCCGAAAAGCTGTCGCGCAACTCGCCATTGTCAACCTGCACGGGAATGTCGGAGCCCTCTTTCACCGCCTGGGCATAAGCCGAAACCCCGCCGAGTTCGGAGTTGAACTGCTGGAGGTCTGCAATCACATCATTGCTTGACTGCCAGTTCAGGATCTTACCGATGGTCTCGTCAACTACAGGATCCCCGCCGCGCCTAGTGCTGATGAGGCTCGAGAAGGGACGTTCCAAAAGGCCCGCGGAAAGCACGGAATACGGGGTCTGAAGCTTCGGTTCTATGGCCTTGCCGGTGCAATCCTCAAAATCCCGATAGATCGGCGCATTTCCATCGCTGCCCTCCAGCGTGACGGCGGGATTGGTGCACATGAATTTCTGGAATTGCACGGCCGTTGTGCCGACAGGCTGCTGGAGTGAGGAGTTTACCAGCACCAGTTGGAACTTTCCGGCTGGATCGCCCTGAAGAGACAGCGTCGGGGCTTCCTTGGTAGGGACAATTTTGGCAAGGGCTCCGACCCTCGGCTTGATCTGGGTAAACACGACCGTGCCTTCATCAAAAGACCTAGCTTCAGACGCGCGTTGCTCCGTGTTCACTCCCACGGTCACCTCGGTATTGGTCACGTTGTTTGTTTTCTGCTCCCAGGTCGACTTAAGGCCGATTTCGAATTTCGAAAAGAACAGGTCTTTTCCGGCCATGGCAGTGGTGTCGCTGAGCATGACGCCGTTATTGAACGAGTATTCGTAAAGTTGTGTTTTCTCGTAGCCGTATGCGATCGAGCATTGGTTATAAATTTTCGCGGGCCTCGCTCCTCCCGGCAATGACTCTGGTGCGATCAAATAGGGTTGACCCTGAAAAACCCTCAGTACGGTCCATCCCTGGACCCGGGCATAACGCTTCATTCGTTCCTCCATGGAATTCGGAACGACCCCACCCAAAATTGAGACCTTGCTGTTCAGCATCTGTAGTTCTTCGGAAGAAAGCGCGTCGCACACCCCGATTTTGTCGTTGCCACGATGATAGGTCTCGGAATCGGGCATCAGGGCCGGCGTGATGCCCACCTCGTTGTCACTGCGTTTCTTGAAAAGAACCCTAAGGCCGGGATTATCGAGGCCGTACTCCTGCCATTTTTGTCGAAGGTTAGCATACCTATTTCCGAAATCTTTCTCCCAGATGCACTTCACAGTCTTGTCACCGAGACGCAGTTCGTTTCCGGAAAGAACAACCGGCATCACGAAGACATCTGAATACGCATAACTTGACGAACCCATGGACTGGTAAAACCGGAGTTTGCAGGCCCAATAGGAAAGTTTCCCGTCGGCATTCGGGGCGGTCATGAAGCCCGTGAGCATATTTTCACACTGGCTAAACCGTGTGCCCGGACCAAAGGGGTCGTATGGGAAGCTTGTGTGCGATGCGATTTTCAACTCCGTCACCGCATCGTCCACGGAGCAGCTGAGCAACTCAGTGGGTGCCACCAGTTGTGTGTTACTGTATCCCGTGCGCCGATCGGGCTTACACCACACGGCAAGGGTCTTTGGGTATTCCTTGGTATTCCCGCTGGCCCGAAAAGCATTGGGGTCGATTCCATCAAGCACGTTGACGAAGTGATTGGTGTACGGGCCGGGCAGGAGAATGTTCCGCACGAAATGAACTTCATGAATATTCGTCTGTTCGCCCGATGTCATCACTGGGCGATACTCAAATACGCTGATCCCTTGTTGATACTGGTCGGTCATTAGGATGTATTGGGCAGCCGTTCCGTCCAGCTTCTTGCCTGTCCACGCCAGGAGTTGCCCCCGGACGATCCTAATGTTGTTGGGAATGTATCCTTTTTCAGCGAGGTTGTATTTCTCGGTCTTAATGAAATTGGCCAGCGTCATGTTGCCGGTGACATTGATGCGATCGGAGACCAGACCGCTGAAAGCAGCTTTACCGTCCCCCAGAAGATTCACGCAGAAGAGCTTGTTCTGAGATGGGCCATTCACAGTCTGATCAAGATTAGCCACCACAACCCGTCCGTCGATAACCCCCATCACGAGGCACTCCGTATTGTGGAGTTTTGCAAGCTCGGCGTCGAAATTGGCGCGACCAAAATCCACCTTCACGGTGCTTTTACCGAAGCAGAGAGTTCCCCCCTTTGGGTCGGTGATGATCGTGTCGGCGCGGAGGCCGCTGCCAAGAAGCAGGAGCGTGACGGCGGTAAGAATGATGATGAATCGGCGGGTGTTCATTTTCATGCGGTAACCAGTTTGGAGGTTCTGGGGCTTATTTAGGAATTTGACTTCGATGAGGCGGCTGCCTGAGGGGAGCAGACAAGCCGTAATCCCGAGTCATCGTCCTCGTAGGTGGGAGGATAATTGCGCGGACTGAGCTTGGAGATGTTGAGTAATCCGAGACTCCACGAGGCACCGCACATGCCCCGGTTGAGCGGCTTGCCGAGTTGATCGGAATGTACGGCGTCGTTCCACTGCCAGATAAGTCAACCTTGGTCGTAGGTTCAGTAATGGCTTTTGCTTAGTGTGTAAGCACCCATAGGAGTGATCTTCCGCTCTTCATGCATGACACCGTCATAATTCGCCGAGTTCGCAACTTCTCCCAATTCCCCCCCTGGGGTCCCTAGGGGTCTTCTGTGCCTTTGCCGGGTGTGCCTGTTCGCTCTGGATGGTGGATGGAGTCGTCGGGAACTGAGCACGATGCTCTGGTGTCAGAATGAACGCTGTGGCGAGTAGGAGATAAGGGAGGTGTCGTTTCATCAGTTGGATCGGTTTTCTTGCGGAAGTGTGGTGAATTCAGGGGGAGGAGGATTGTTTTGGGATCTCTTCTTTTACCCGCGACTCACGGCATTTTTAGGGTGTCGAACCAGCTTTTCGCTTCCTTGACCATGGTCATGAATGTCCCGTGGTGATTCCCTCCCTCCACCTTCACGACGGAAATGTTTTTGTTTTTGAACATGTGCTGCTGATAGTTCATCGCCAGTGATCCCAACTCATTAGAAACAATCTCGTCAGCAGTTCCACAGTACATGGTGACGGTGTTGGAGAGGCTCAGTTTGTAGACCTGCATGGCATTGAGAAGGTTTCCATATTCCGAATTCTCACAATCAACCGGATTTGAGAATGCGGGGGTCATGAGTTTCGTAAGGTCTGTCGGGAGTAGGGCCATCAAGCTCAAGAACTCTTCCTGGCTTGTATAGCTCCTGTCGTAGATTTTTTTACAGGTTTCCCAATACTTCATATCGATCACTCTTTTGGAGAGATTCGGCTTTTTGAAGTAATTCTCGTACGAGAAGACGGAAAGGAGAACCACGGCATTCTTCCATGAAGCATCGATCTCTCTGGGATGGAAAAGATATCCGGAGATCATCGTGAACTGGTCGCACGGGGCCGAGCCGGTTGCGACCGCTTTGACCGGGACCTTTTCACTCTCCAGCTTTTGAATGAAGGCAAGCGTGTTCATCCCCCCCTGCGACCAACCCGCCAGATAAAGATCGACCTGCTGGGCACCCGTCTTCTTGGTCATCCATGGGGCGCTGGCGCGGTACATGTCGAAGCAAGCCTGCTGGCAAAGGCTTCGCACGCCGTAGCCGTCAGGCTCCTTGGAATCTCCCAATCCGATATAGTCCGCGGCAATCACGGCATAGCCCTGCCCTGCAAAGGCGGCTACGGCAAGTCGCGTTTCGTACGCTCCGTCGTAATGGGGAATATGATTCGGGGCCGATCCGTCGGGCCTGAAACAATAGGAGGGAACCTCATATTTTCCGTAAACCGTGCCGTGCTGGTACGAGACAACCGGCAGGTTGACGGGATTGACCCCGCATGGAAGGGCGACCATGCCGGATACCACTGTCGGCTTGTTGCTCCACTCAGGAATAATCGTGGAATAGGATACGGCGAAGATATCGACGGAGTAGCGTGGCGGTTGATATGAGGGGACCCGATACTCCGAAGGATAGTTGGTTCCCATGAAAGAGTCCCTCTCCGTGGTCAGCACTTTGTTGAGCGTTCCGACGGGGACATTGGTCAGGAAGGTGAATGTCGGGGCGCTCGGACCCTCGCCCATGTCCTTTCCGCTGTCGGCAGTAGGTTTGCTGGTTTTGGAAACGGCTCCTCCAGTCAATTCGGTCATTTGGGTCGCGTGCACGCTGATGGCAGCAAGGAACAGGATGACGGCGACCGGGAGAATGCAATTCTTCATTATGTATTTTATCGGTGAGACAAGATGTTCTATCGGATTATTGCGAACCTACTGGGAATCTGGCAGTATCTGCTGGGAGAGTCGTATAATCCCCTCCTTGGCGAAGCTGCTGTAGGGATAAATCCTCTGCGCCTCAAGATACGCGGTGAGAGCGCAGGCTGGTTCGCCATCCTTGTCGTACTGCTCGGCGTTCTTGATGAGGTTCACGAAGGTGGCTGCCTTGAGGGTGAGGTCGGCACGGAACTGGTTGAGCTTGGTGTCGTCAGGGAAGGAGCGGGCCACGATCTCGATCGACTCCCAGGCGCCGGCATTGTCACCGCGCTTCTGGATCTCGATGGAACGCTGGATGGCGGTCTCGATCTCGACCATGTCGTCGAGGACCTTCTTGAGCGCATTCTGCTTGTCGGGATACATCGCCGTCGCGGCGATGAAGCGGAGCTTGTCGTCGTAGATCTGGCGGTAGTTCTTCTGGCTGTTGAGCCGGTCGAAGTCGGCCAGTGCCTGAGCCGCCACGTCGGCCTGCGCAAAGATCTTGGCGGAGAGTTCCTTGAGTTGCGGATTGGTGGGCCAGATCTCGGCGGCAGCCTGCAGCTCGCGCTCCAGTCCCTGTTTGTCTCCGGCGACTGCGGCGTTGCGGGCCTTGGCCAGATGCATCTCTGCCGCGACCTTGGTGGTCTGAATGGCGGCGTTCGGCTTGGTGGCGTCGAAGTCGGTGGCGGTGGTGCGAAGCTGCTGCACGGCGGTCTCGGCTGAGGCGTAGTCCTTCACCTCGATGGCGCTGAGCAGGAGATTGGTGGTCTGGACGAACGTAAGGATCCTCTGCCTCTGCTCCATCGGCTCAAGCTGCATGGCCGGGAGGTTCTGACCGATCATGAAGGTCTCGGCGAGCCGCTTGGTGGCACTCTGGAGCTGGCGGTTGCCAAGCATCACCTCGAAGGAGCGGAGGCCCGTCTTCACTTTCTGGATCGCCTCGCTGGCTGCCGCATCGATGGTGGCGAGCGTGGGTGATCCCCCGGTGGTCTTGGCAAAGAGGTTCATGGCTTCCTCCCCGAGCTTCACCTGCCCAGTGCTGGCGCTGAAGACGCAGCGGTAGAAATCGACCGCGATCTGCACGTGCTCGAAGCGCCTCTGCAGGAAGAGCTGGGTGATGAGCACCTGGAAATCCAGGCGCGCCTGCTCGCCGGTGTACTGCTGGTTGAGGTCGTTCTTCTTGATCAAGGTCTCGATCTCGACGAGGCGTGTTGTGATCGGCTGGATCTCCGCGCCCTCTATGGACTGGCGGGCGGAGGCGTTGCCGCTTCTGTTGACCCCACCAACGGCATCGAGACCCGTGCTCTTGGTCACCTGCTTGAGGTTCCACTCGAGGCGGTTGCGTTCCTGCTGGAGCGACTGGCCGGCGGCCTGCATATGGAGGGTGTTTTGCTGCGACTTCCAGGACATGAAGACCTGGCTTGCGATGACCTGCGAGAGCTTTGCGTCCATCTCGAAGCCGGATGCAACGGTGAGAAGGCGGAAGGCCTCGTCGATTCCCTGCGGGGAGACCTTGCCAGGCGAGAGGAGTTCGCGGATCTGCACGAGGGTCTTCCCGTAGGCGACGATCGTGACATCGCTTGCCTCAGGTGCGCTCAGATACTCCTGGAACTGGGACTCAAAGAGCCTGTTGTTGGAGACATTCCAGTTCTGGCCATTCCATGAGATGATTTCATTGGCGGCATCGACCCCGGGCTTACCGATGCCGAGTGAGTCCATGAAGGTGGGTGATGAACCCCCGGAAGAGGAGGCCGGGGCGGGCTCCCCGGCGCAGAGGATTACCGGCGCAATCAGCAGGACAAGGAACAGGCGCTTCATGGTTTGTTGACCAGTTTGGTGTGAAGGAGTCCCTTGTCACCGACTTCCACGAGGAAGAGGTAATGCTGCTCCTTTTGCAGATTGATCGAGTTGAACTCCTTGGTCACGAGCAGTGGCAGGATGGCGGAGCCCTCCTTCACTCTCACGGAGATGAGGCGACCCTCCATGGGGGAGACGGCAATCATGTTGTCGACGTGGGCGTCGAGCTTGTAGGTGTTGCCGCGAAGGGTTCCGGCACTGGATGCGTACAAAACGGCATCCAGTTCTTGGGCGGTCCTCAGTGGACCTTTTCCAGAGGAAAGAAAATAGTATCCTCCCGCGCAGATTCCGACTGCGAGAATCAGCAGCCAGAGCGAGGTCAGCTTGGAGGAGGAGCGGGTGCGTCTGCTCATGAGTTTGCCTTACTTGGCGGTTTTTTCCGACGCCCTCAGGGTCTGATGAAACCACTCGTCGAGCATGAGGAGCTCCCTAGCGCTATCCTCGTCGACCATGAGGAAATCCGAAATGTTGAACGGGGGATAGGAGGCCGGGTTTTTCATCTCCTCTTGGGAGAGCAGTTTTCTGGCGGCGAGATTCGGATTATAATACCCGTAGGTCTTCGAGATGATCCTGCTCACATCGGGACGGAGCAGGAAATTGATGAATGCCTCCGCCTGCTCCTTGTGAAGGCAGGACTTGGCGATTGCAAGGGAGTCGAGTCCGACACGACGCGGCCCGTCGGGAATGACCCAGCGATACTTGGGATTGGAGTCGAGAAGACGAGCGGCGAATCCGCTCCAGACGATTCCCAGCGACACATCCCCCGATTCGAACAGCGGTCCAGGGTTGGCATTGTTCAGATACCTGACACTCCCCAGCCACTTGGAAATCAGAGGCTGTATCTTCTCCAGATCGGAATAAGTGATCTTTTGAAGGACACTCCCCTTTTGGGAGAACCAGGCGATCTGGACCAGATCATCCGGAGAGTTTACACAGAAAATTTTCTGACTGAAGGAAGGGGCGAAGACGTCCTTAAAATTCTTTATCTTGGAATCGACCAATTCCGTGTTGATCAGGATACCGAGGTAACTGGCAAAATACGGAACGGAAAATCTGTTGCCGGGATCAAAGAACAGATTCAGGAACTTCGGATCCAGATTGGCCAGATTCGGAATCGCATTGTGATCGATCGGCTCCAGAAAGCCCTCTTTGACAAGTAGGCTGATTGAGTCCTCGTCGAGGATGAAAAGATCGTCCAGGCCCGGGGAACTGATCAGGGAGGGAAGTCCCTCCCACGAACTTTGAATCGTCGTGGCG
The DNA here is from genome assembly GCA_049282095.1 of Chthoniobacterales bacterium. Lineage (GTDB taxonomy): Bacteria > Verrucomicrobiota > Verrucomicrobiia > Chthoniobacterales > UBA6821 > UBA6821. The sequence goes on along the minus strand of JBAPTI010000048.1, from coordinate 20,495 downwards.
GTGACCTTGATCCCGGTTTCTTTCTCAAAGAGGGCGATGACCGAGCTTGGGAGATAGTCGGTCGGAACCACTATCCTGAGTCGCTGTTCCACGATCCCCTTGCGAGTGGATAGGGACTCTTGTGGAGCCGGATTGCCGTTCTTTTTGCCGCAGCCTCCGGCCAGCAACCCAAAAAGCATAATCACGATCAAGCGCTGTTTAAGCATAACGAAGTCTAGGAATCGCCCTGCGAAGATGGCAATCCCAAAGCTGACATCAGGGGCATGCACGATCTGGCAGCGGCGGCCGGACCTGAACTCTAGATCAAGCTCGGCAAGTCGATGAAGTTCGTGGGAATGGGGGCCTACCCCATCTTCTGGGGACTCATGGCGGCTCTCTCGGAATCAGTCGGCGGTTTCCTCCTGCTGATTGGCTTCTGCTTCCGACCCGCCTGCCTTTTCCTACTAGTCACGATGGCGGTAGCCACGGTCATGCATTTCAACACGACCCCCGGCGATCTTTTCGAGAAGTGTCAGATCGCCTCACACGCCATCGAACTCGGTTCCGTCTTCCTGTCTCTCCTGCTGATCGGCCCCGGCAAGTTCAGCGTCGACAGGGAGTGATAAGGCGGCGCTCGTTAACTTTCCACTCTCCCCTTCAGCTTCCTTCTGACGATCCCGAGGAATTCGTTAAAGCCCTCGATCTTCAGCATCCAACTCGCCAGCAGGAACAACACTACCGCCAAGCCGATGACGGTGAAGAGCGCTCCGGCGCGCAGGATGACGGAGGCATGGCCCAGCGAAACGATCCAAGGATGCGTCGCCCATCCGATCAATCCGATTGGAATGGCCGCCAGCAGGCAACGTCCAAGAGTGGAGGCCATCGCCTTCGACTCCAGCGATCCGGAGACCCGGGTCATGAAGAGATAGAGCAGGACGAAGTTCACCGTGGCGGCGATCGCGGTGGAGAGGGCCAGTCCCCGGTGCCCCATGCCAAGTTTGAAAATGAAGAGCCAATTGAGACCGAGGTTCAGCCCGATGGAGCAAAAACTCACGGTCATCGGTGTCCACTTCCGGTCGATGGCGTAGAAGGCGGGCGAGAGGACCTTGATGCAGGAGTATCCGACCAACCCGATCGCATAGAACTGGAGTGCCTCGGCCGTGTGGAGGGAGTCTGTGTCGAGGAACTTCCCCCGCTGGTAGATCAGAGCGATGATCGGTTCGGCCAGAACGATCAGGCCGACCGCAGAAGGGAGCGTCAGGAAAACCGCCAGACGCATCGCCTTGGCGAGAGTGGATCGGAAACGGCCCATGTCTCCAAGAGCCGAAGCCCGGGAGACCACCGGCAGGGTCACGGTGGCCACGGCCACGCCGAAGACACCGAGCGGCAACTGCATGAGGCGGAAGGCATAGGAGAGCCAGCTAACGGGACCATCCCCCAGGTAGGAGGCGAAGATGCTGTTGACCATGACGTTGATCTGGACGGCGCTCGCGGCGATGACAGCCGGAAGCATGAGGATTAACACCCGTCGGACACCGGGATCGCGCCAGTTGAAATCCATCACGAAGCGGAATCCCGCCTGCCGCAGCCCCGGCAACTGGACGCCGAGCTGAAGGAGCCCGCCGAGCAAGGTGCCGAGGGAGAGACCGATCAGGGCCCGTTCACCGAAGGCAGGATCGATCAGCCATCCGAAGGCGACACCCCCGGCGATGGATCCGATGTTGAAGAAACTCGAGGCCAGGGCGGGAGCGGTGAATCGATTGACCGCATTGAGCATCCCCATCACCAAAGCGGCCAGGGAGACCAGCAGGATGAAGGGATACATGATCCGGGTGAGCTGGATTGTCAGGGCGGCTTTCTCGGCGGGGAATCCGGGTGCAAGGAAGCCGATCAACTCCGCGGCGAAGATCACCCCGAGCAGCGAGAGGAGGCTCATGAAAATCGTGGTAAGGGTCGCCATCTTGGAGGCCAACCTCCAAGCCGACCCCTCTCCATCGGTCGCGATCCGCTGGGAAAATACGGTCACAAATGCCGTGGAAAGAGCCCCTTCTGCAAAGAGATCACGAAGTAAGTTAGGTGCCCGGAAAGCGGTCAGGAAGGCATCCATGCCCCGCCCCGCCCCGAAGAGTCCTGCAAAGATCAACTCACGGGCCAGACCGAGCAGACGGCTCAGCATCACGGCACCGGCCACCACCCCGGCGGCCTTGGTATTCAAACGGTCTTCACTCATGATTGATGTCCGGTTCCATGTTTGGATCCATAGCTTGCTCGGCGCAGGCGATCCATGACTGCCACACCGATCCCCTCTTCAGGGAGCGATTCAGCCATCATCATGTCCACTTCACTCTTATCAAACTCCCTAAGAGCCGCATAAAAATTGGCAGCGGCCTCTCTGAGATCCCCGGATGGACTCAGGACGATCACCTTTGCGAAGCGGGGGGCGATTTCCGGCAGAGGTTCGCGAAATGCCAAAAGAGCAGTATTGGGCTTGGGAAGAACCTCCTTGATGTCCGATTCCAAGATAACAAGTTCCTTTTTTGGGGCGTAATGACCGGGAAGACTTCCCGGTGTATTCACAACGCCCCCACGCCCACCCAACCGAACAACATGTCCACATTGATTCAGATCATCCTCAGTAATAGGTCCTGGGCGCAGGATCTCCATCGCATCACCTGTTACGGAGAGGATCGTCGACTCCAATCCATGAGTGCAACGCCCCCCATCAAGGATTAATGGAATAACTTCACCAAGCTCAGATTGGACATCTTGAGCCGTGACCGGACTGATCTTCCCGAATCTGTTCGCACTCGGGGCAGCCAATGGAGAACCAAGCCGACGCAGGACCTTCTGGAAGAGCGGATGGGAAGTGACTCGGACGGCAATGGTCTCGGAACCAGCCGTGACCAGATCGGGAACTTCGGGATGCTTGGGAAGAATCAGAGTCAAGGGGCCGGGCCAAAAGGCAGAGGCCAGAATTTCCACCAAATTCCGTTGTTTCAAAGAAGTAAAACGGACAACTCGATCCAACCATCCGACTTCCGGAAGATGGACGATCAAGGGGTCGGTCAGGGGGCGCCCCTTGGCCTCAAAGATCCGGGCAACAGCCAAGGGCTGGAAGACATCAGCCGCAAGGCCGTAGACAGTCTCGGTGGGCAACCCCACAACCCCACCGCTCCGGAGAATCTCCGCGGATTCTTCAACCCCCTCCTCACCTCTCAGAGTCCGCGCACTCAATGTCGTGGAATATAACGTCCGATCAACGCGAGCGGCGGAGTTTCTTGGGGGGTTCCAGTCGGCTTGCCGAGGCGGCCTTGGTCTGGGTGCTTCGGAATTTCTTCAACCGGAGAGCCAGCCCCGGATGCAGGAGCGCCAACTGTGAGATGGCGAAGAGGGCCGCGTTCTTGGCACCGGCCTCGCCGATGGCGAAGGTGGCGACCGGAATACCAGCAGGCATCTGGACAATGGAGAGCAGGGAGTCGAATCCCTCCATGGTGCGGCTTTTCACAGGCACCCCGAGTACGGGAACGGTGGTCTGGGCGGCGATCATGCCCGGCAGATGGGCGGCACCTCCCGCCCCGGCGATGATGGCATGAAGGCCCCTCTCCTCGGCTTCCTTGGCGTATGTGGCCATGGCATCGGGCATCCTGTGGGCGGAGACGACCCGGTATTCGCAAGGCACCCCGAACTCCTCAAGCAGGGCGACGGCATGCCCCATGGTCTCCCAGTCACTCTTGCTCCCCATCACGACGCCTACGAGCGGGGTGGGCTTTGAACTCACTTTGGCGGGTTTCTTGGATTTTGCGGAATTCTTGGATGCCATCACGGGATCGTAGTCCCCCGGGAGCCAGTGAGGCAATCCGGTTCCGTGCCTCGTGCTCGCCATCGTTTCTATCACAGATCCATTCTTTCGTGCCCTCCGGCGCAGCAGGGAGTAGGATGAATGCCATGAACTCCAATATCGTCCTCATCGGCTTCATGGGATGCGGCAAAAGCAGCATCGGACGAAGGCTTGCGGGACGGTTGGGTCATGAGTTCCTCGACAGCGATGACCTCATCACGGCACGGGCAGGCAGGAGCATCACCGAGATCTTTGCCGACGAAGGGGAGGAGCAATTCCGGAACCGGGAGACCGTCGAGCTCAGGGAGCTGATCGATGCCTCCAAGATCGTGCTGGCCACCGGCGGTGGCGCCGTCCTCAGGGAGGAAAATCGGGAGATCCTGCGCCGGATCGGAACCGTTGTCTGGCTCCACGCCGATCCTGACACGCTCTTCGCACGGGCCACCCGCAGTCGAAAGCGCCCCCTGCTTGAGGTTGAGAATCCCCGCACCACGTTCAACACACTCCTGGAATCGCGCCTTCCCCTCTATCAGCAGGCCTGCAGCCTGAAGTTTGATGCCACGGGTCTCTCCCATGACCAGACGGTCGAGGGGATCCTGCGGGCGGTCGAATCAAGCGGAAAATCCCACTCGGATTCCGTTTAAAATTGACGGGTCGCCCCCCGTCTCCTACCCATTTTCTTTTCCGCGCAGCCCCCGGCGCAACCATCCCAATACCATCATCATGCCAAATATCGCCATCAATGGGTTCGGCCGCATCGGCCGCCTTGTCTTCCGTGCCATCGTCGAACAGGGGCTCCTCGAAAAAGGTTACAAAGTCGTCGCCGTCAACGACCTCGTCCCGGCTGACAACCTCGCTTACCTCGTGAAGTACGACTCCACCCAGGGTGTGTTCAAGGGTGAGGTCCACAGCGAGAAATCCTCCCCCTCCGTGGAAGAGGACGACACCCTCGTGGTCAACGGCCACAAGATCAAGTGCCTTGCCGTGAAGGAAGGCCCCGCTGCGCTTCCTTGGAAGGAACTCGGCGTCGATGTCGTGATCGAGTCGACCGGACTCTTCACCGAGGGAGAGAAGGCCAAGGGCCACATCACCGCCGGCGCCAAGAAGGTCATCATCTCCGCTCCCGCGAAGAACGAGGACATCACCGTTGTCATGGGCGTCAATGACGAGAAGCTCGACATCTCCAAGCACAGCATCATTTCCAACGCCAGCTGCACCACCAACTGCCTCGCCCCCGTCGTCCATGTCCTGCTCAAGGAAGGATTCGGCATCGAGGAAGGTCTCATGACCACCGTGCACAGCTACACCGCCACCCAGAAGACCGTTGACGGTCCCTCCAAGAAGGACTGGAAGGGCGGACGCTCCGCGGCCATCAACATCATCCCCTCCACCACCGGAGCCGCGAAGGCCGTCGCCCTCGTCTGCCCAGAGGTGAAGGGCAAGCTTACCGGCATGTCCTTCCGCGTGCCGACCCCGACCGTCTCCGTCGTCGACCTGACCGTGAAGACCACCAAGTCCACCAGCTACAAGGAGATCTGCGCAGCCATGAAGAAGGCCAGCGAGACCTACCTCAAGGGGATCCTGGGCTACACCGAGGACGAGGTCGTCTCCAGCGACTTCATCCACGACACCCGCTCCAGCATCTTTGACGCGGGTTCGGGCATCGAACTGAACGACAAGTTCTTCAAGCTCGTCTCCTGGTACGACAACGAGTGGGGCTATTCCAACCGCTGCGTCGACCTGCTCCGTAAGATCAGCGCCTAAAGCATTCCAAATTCCGAGGGCAGGAAAAGCAGGTGCATTCCTGACTTTCCTGCCTTCGTTTTTTCAACCCGACAGACTTCCTCAATACCCATCACCATGGCCAAGAAAACGATCAAGGACCTCGACCTCGCCGGCAAACGCGTCTTCATCCGCGTTGACTTCAACGTCCCCCAGGACAAGCAGACCGGAGAGATCACCAATACCCAGCGCATCACCGCGGCGCTTCCGACCATCCAGCATGCCCTTGATCAGGGAGCCTCGGTCGTCCTGGCCAGCCATCTCGGCCGCCCCAATGGCGAGCGCGTCGCCAAGTACACCCTCAAGCCCGTCGCCGCCAAGCTTCAGGAACTGCTCGGCAAGCCGGTGAAGTTCCTCGACGACTGCGTCGGATCCGAAGTCGAGGCCGCCTGCGCCGCCCTGAAGCCCGGCGAGGTCATCCTCCTCGAGAACGTCCGTTTCCACATCGAAGAAGAGGGCAAGGCCAAGGATACCGAAGGAAACAGCGTGAAGGCCGACCCCGCCAAGGTGGCCGCCTTCCGCGCCAGCCTCAGCAAGCTCGCCGACGTCTACGTGAACGACGCCTTCGGCACCTCCCACCGCGCCCACTCGAGCGTCACCGGAGTCGAGCTTCCCCACAAGGTGGCGGGCTTCCTGGTCGAGAAGGAACTGGCTGCCTTTGCAGCCGTGCTTGAGAACCCTCAGCGCCCACTTCTCGCGATCCTCGGCGGCGCCAAGATCGCCGACAAGATCCCCCTTATCCGGAACCTCGTCGAGAAGGCCGATGACATCATCATCGGCGGAGGCATGGCCTACACCTTCCACAAGGTTCTCAACGGCATGCAGATCGGCAACAGCCTCTATGATCCGGCCGGCGCGGAGATCGTTCAGGAACTCGTCGCGAAGGCCAGGGAGAAGGGCGTCCGCATCCACCTGCCCGTCGATTTCATCACCGGCGACGCCTTCTCACCCACCGCCAACACCGGCTCGGCCACCGTCGAGAGCGGCATCCCCGACGGCTGGGAGGGCTTCGACTGCGGACCGAAGACGCGCGAACTCTTCGCCAAGGTCATCGCTTCCGCAAAGACGATCGTCTGGAACGGGCCGTGCGGCGTGTTTGAATTCGACATCTTCGCCGAGGGCACCAAGGCAATGGCCAATGCCGTCGCCGCAGCCACGGCCGCCGGAGCCATCACCATCGTCGGCGGCGGCGACACGGCGACCGCCGCGAAGAAATTCGGCGTCATCGACAAGGTCACCCACGCCTCCACCGGCGGCGGCGCGTCCCTCGAACTTCTCGAGGGCAAGATTCTCCCCGGCGTTGCCGCACTGAACGACAAAGCTTAATTCCCAACCATCACCATGTCTCTTCCACGCAAGAAATTCGTCGCCGGTAATTTCAAGATGAACATGACCTCCTCGGAGGTCGCCCCTTATCTGGAGGTTTTCCGTCAGGAGACGGAAAAACTCAACGATGTCGACATCGTCCTGATCCCCCCCTTCACCGCGATCGCCAAAGCCTCCGAGATCCTCGGCGGCGCCCAGAAGATCCGTCTTGGGGCCCAGAACATGTCCCCCGAGGCCAAGGGGGCCTACACAGGCGAAATCTCCGCCACCATGCTGAGGGATCTCTTCGTCCGATACGTGCTGGTCGGTCACAGTGAGAGGCGCCGCCTCTTCGGCGAAACCGACGAACTCGTCTGCCGCAAGCTGGTTACGGCGCTTGCATCCGAACTCCGCCCCATCCTCTGCGTCGGCGAGACACTCGAGGAACGTCAGGCCGGACAGGAGAAGACCGTCCTTGAGGGGCAGCTCCGGGGAGCGCTCGAGGGACTCACCCCCGATCAGATCTCCGAAGTGATCGTGGCTTACGAGCCCGTCTGGGCGATCGGCACCGGCCTGACCGCAACTCCGGAACAGGCGCAGGAAGCCCACCTCTTCATCCGTGATTACCTCGGGAAGCTCGCGGGAACATCCGTCGCCAAGAAAGCGCGCATCCTCTACGGCGGAAGCGTGACTCCCGCCAACGCCAAGGAACTCATGTCTCAACCGGACATCGATGGGGCCCTGGTAGGCGGAGCAAGCCTCGACCCGCGGGGATTCGCGGAGATCGTCGCCGCAGCGGTTCCGGCAGAATAAATACAGTTGTATCGCGCAGAGGCGCGGAGGCGCAGAGAGTTTTCATGGATTGAAGCCGCTTTGGCGGCTTTTCCTTCATAATTCATCATTCTGCCTTCATCCTTTCGGCATCATGCTTCGCCGTCTTGCATCCCTTCCCGTGGTGTTGCTGTGCGTGGTAACGATCACGTTCTTCCTGATGCGCCTCTCGCCGGGGGGTCCCTTTGATTCGGAGCGGAAGCTGCCAGCCGCGATCGAGAAGCAGCTTCTCGCGAAGTACAAACTGGATGGGACTCTCCTGGAGCAATACTCCGGCTACATGAAGGATCTCCTGCACGGTGACCTGCGTCTCTCGACGAAATACCGCAACCGCTCGGTCAACGAAATCCTCGCCCAGACCCTTCCGGTCACGCTCACCCTGGGAGCCACCGCGCTGCTGATCGCCATCACGGCGGGTGTCTGGCTGGGAGCCTTCGCTGCGGCGCGACCCGGAACCGTTGCGGAGGGGGGCGCCTTGGCAGCCATGCTTCTTGCCATCTCCCTCCCCTCCTTCGTGCTGGGACCGCTTCTCATCCTGATCTTCTCGATCAAGCTGGCATGGCTTCCTGTCGGTGGTTGGGGAACTCCCATCCAGCTTCTCCTTCCCTCAGTCACGTTGGCGATTCCCTACGCCGCAGTGATCGCCCGCCTCCTGCATGACAGCCTCAGGGAAACACTGGCCGAGGATTTCGTCCGCACGGCACGCGCGAAGGGATTGACCGAACGCGCCGTGGTCTACCGGCATGCCCTCCGCGTCGCGATCCTGCCCGTCGTCTCCTACCTGGGTCCTCTCGCCGCGAACCTCCTCACCGGATCCATTGTCGTGGAGACGATCTTCCATATTCCGGGAGCGGGGGGATTCTTCGTGAATTCGATCCTTAACCGCGACGGATTCCTCCTTGGCGGTGTGGTCATCGTCTACTGCGTGCTGCTGATGCTCTTCAACCTGCTGGTGGATCTCTCCTACCGCTTCCTCGACCGCAGGATAAGGGAATGATGAAAACCTTCACCGGATCTGCAAAGGTGGCCGCCCTTGTGCTTGCGGGCATGGGGCTCCTTGTTCTCGCGGGACCCCTGGTGCTCCCGGATTCCCACCGACTCCCCTCTCCACTCACCTACGCCGCGCCGAGCATCGCCCATCCCTGCGGTACCGACATGAACGGCAGGGATCTGCTCCTGAGGATCATGGAAGGAGGACGCATCTCCCTGCTGGTAGGCATCTGCGGTGCGGCCATCAGCCTCTTCATCGGAACCGCCTACGGGCTGATCGCGGGATCCGCGGGTCGAGGCACCGACAATGCGATGATGCGCTTGGTCGATGTCCTCTATTCGGTGCCCCGGCTGATCTTCATCCTCATCTTCATCAATGCCTTCAATGAACGCCTCCAGCTTGCCGCGAGCAGTCAAGGATGGGAGTGGCTAGTGGGCTCTTCGCGACTTGTCATCCTGATCCTGAGCCTCGGCGTGATCGAATGGCTCACCATGGCACGGATCGTCCGGGGCCAGACGCTCACCCTGCAGGAACGCTCCTACGTGGCCGCGGCCCGCGTGCTCGGCGAGGGATACTGGACCATCCTTCGGAAGCATATCCTTCCGAATCTGGCCGGGATCATCCTCGTCTACCTGACGCTGGCCATCCCCTCGGTGATCATCGACGAGGCTTTCCTGAGTTTTCTCGGACTCGGCGTGCAGGCCCCTCAGTCGAGCTGGGGATCACTCCTCGCCGAGGGGGCCGCTTCGATCAATCCACTCAAGGGAGCCTGGTGGATGCTTCTCTTTCCCTCACTGGCACTGCTGAGCACCCTTCTCGCCCTCTACAGCCTCGGCGACGCCATGAGGCGTTCCCTTTCGTCAAAGAATCATTGAAGATCTCGCGCAGAGACGCAGAGTAAAATGCAAAACAAAAACTATTAACCTCCCCGTGCCTCTGCTCTGCGGGAGTAATTCCCTTACTTCTAGCTCTATGAAACAGCCTAAAACGGGAGAATCTCGGAACGGCTGTGTTAAGTTTTTTCATTTTTCATTCTTCATTTTGCCTTTCCACCTAAACGATGCACGATAGGGGCATGAGTGAAGCAGCAGCACGATCCATCGTGGAGCGCCTGCGTGCCAAGGGATTCGAGGCGCTCTATGCGGGAGGCTGCGTCCGCGACCAACTCCTCGGCCTGACTCCCCACGATTACGACGTCGCCACCAACGCACGCCCGGAACAGGTCGAAGCCCTCTTCCCAAGGACGGTTCCCGTGGGGGTCCAGTTCGGCGTGATCATTGTCCTGGAGCAGGGAGCGGAGATCCAGGTGGCCACTTTCCGCGGCGATGGAACCTACCACGACGGGCGTCATCCCGAGAGCGTCCGCTACACCGACGCCGAGGGTGACTCGCGCCGTCGCGACTTCACGGTAAATGGTCTCTTCTTCGATCCGATCGAGGAACGGATCCTGGACTTCGTGGAAGGACGCAGGGACCTCGAGTCGCGTCTTCTTCGCGCCATCGGTAATCCCTCGGAGCGCTTTGCCGAGGATAAGCTCCGCCTGCTCCGCGCGGTTCGTTTCGCAACCACCCTAGGATTCGAGATCGATCCGGACACATGGAGGGAGATCTTGGCCTGGTCACCGGAGATCCATGCAGTCAGCGCCGAGCGGATCCGCGAGGAACTGGTGAAGATCCTCCTCTCACCCAACCGCCTGCGTGGCTTCGACCTCCTCGACGAGAGCGGTCTCCTGCGGCAGGTCCTGCCCGAGATGGAGGCACTCAAGGGATGCGACCAGCCTCCGGAATTCCACCCCGAGGGGGATGTCTTCGTGCACACGCGCCTGATGCTCTCGATGCTGGCGCCCGATGCCTCGCTGCCGCTTGTGCTTTCCGTCCTCTTCCACGACATCGGAAAGCCCGCCACGCGCGCGGTCGATAAGACCGGTCGCATCCGCTTCAACGGACACGAGGGTGTGAGTGCCGGAATGACCCTCCGACTGCTCCAGCGGCTCCGCTTTCCCAATGAGGTGATCGATGCCGTGATCCCCGCAGTGCGTCTCCATATGAGCTTCAAGGATGTCCCGAACATGCGGGTCGCCACCCTGAAGCGCATGATGGCGCGGCCAACCTTCGAGGAGGAACTTGAACTCCACCGCGTCGACTGCCTGGCCAGCCACGGAATGCTCGATAACCACGCCATGCTCATCGCGAAGCGGGAGGAGTTCGGCCGTGCACCGCTGATTCCCGAACCCCTGATCACCGGTCATGACCTGATCGCTCTGGGACTGAAGCCGGGCCCCGAATTCGCGGAAATGCTGATGTCTGTTCAAACCCGCCAGATGGAGGGGACCCTCAATACCAGGGAGGAGGCCCTTGCCTGGATCACGGGCAGGAATTCATAGGCTTCAGTAGCGCCGAGAGATGAATTGCGGGATCAGGCCTTGTGCCCGACCAGGGAAAGAGGGCGTCGATTTCCTCCGCACACGCTGATTCCTCAAGCAGTTTCAGACGGTTGAGCACCGCCTCCAGCACAGGCGCGTAGAGGGAGGCATCATGACCAAGGCAGAAATCAATGACGGATGGAGGCCTCTCCGAGCGACCCAATCGTATCCTCATGCCGTCGCGATAGTCGCTAAATCCGAGTTCCCATCGTCCACCGCTGCTCCGGAGACGAAGAACCCGGTACTCCGCGGAAGGATCGATCCTCTGGAAATTCAAGCGTCCCCAAGGGGTTGAGCGGGATTCCTTCGCTCGGGATGGCCCCACCAGCTGTTCTTCCTCTTTCCATCATAATGGGCCTCAAAGGCGCGGACCGCATCCTCCATGGTTCCGTCCGAAGGAGACCATTTTTCCACATCGGGAAAGTCGGTGGAAATATTACGATTCTTCACATCACTACGGAAGCGGATCGGGCACCAGAAGGACTCGATGTTCCGGAGCATCTCGCTCCCGAGCGCCCAGATGCCTGTCATCCAGTCGCAGTACCAGCACCAGAGAAGGTCGTAGCCCGCGAGCCCGTCATACTTGTGCCGGGAGAGATTGATCCACTCGGAGGCGCTGTAGGTGGGGAGTTTCCCAAGCCAGGCAACCGGTGGATAGATCAGGATTTCGGCCAACCTCACCTGCACAAACACCAAAATGGCCGGCGTCTGGACCATCAGGCAGAGTTGATTGCGGAAAGGACCGAGGATCCGGCCCTGGGCATCAGTGAGGGTCCTTCCCTTCTTACCGCGGATAGCCCGGTGCACGATGCAGAAGAGATGTAGGAACAGGAGCTCGGCGATAATAGCCGCCAGGAACCCGGACCAACCGTCAAGCCACGCACCCACTATCCAGGGAATCCATGTAAAAAGGCTAACAAAGAGATCCAACCAAGGTGCCTTTGTGATCGCTTCGGTCACGGCGAAGGCGATGCGGGTCAGGATCCCGGCAGCGATCAGTGCGGAAAAAATCAAGCCAAGGGTTACAACGAAATCATGCATCTCATGGTTCTCTCACACGCGGGGCTTTGAACAAATAACGAAAGCACACCAACTGACAGAAATATGGGCAGTGAGGGGATCGAACCCCCGACCAACTCGGTGTAAGCGAGCCGCTCTACCGCTGAGCTAACTGCCCTTGAAAGTCCTGATAACTATGGGGATCGTCACAAGGTGCTGGCAAGTGGGAACTCAGGATTGTACCGCAGCAGCTCCCAGTAGATTCACAACCACATCCCCTCCCATTCCTTGGGCAATCTGGAGAGCCGTTTTGGGCACCGGTGGCTTCTTCCCATCGGGTAGGGAGAGTCCGAGACTTTTGTCGACCCGCTTCGGAAGCGGCGGCACCGCCCCACGCTTCAGTCCTTCAACAAGCAGTGCAACCTCGAGTAATCCCGAGGCTGAAAGTGCATGACCCGTGATTCCCTTGAAGGCACTGACCCAAGGCATCCGCGCACCGAAGAGGCGGTGGATCACCTGAGCCTCCACCGAGTCGTAACGAGTCGTTCCTGTCGCATGAAGGGAGATCCAGTCTGGAATGGAAGAAGGCAACTCCCCGAGAACATCCCTTATCAAATTCTCAAGGGTGGATCCGGCGGGGTCCGGAGCCTGCAGATGATAAGACTCGTTGAGGCATCCACCACCGAGCCATTCGGCAAGGGGAACCGCTCCACGCTTCGTCGCATGGGACTCACCCTCCAGAATCAGGCAGGCGGCTCCCTCCGCCGGAATCATGCCGGATCGCCCCGGCGCGAGCGGCATGGAAGCGGCATCCCTGGCCACACTCCCGTTACGACCCAGGGCCTTTCCGACCAATTCGGAGGGGTAAGGATCGGCGGCAACGGCAACAACCAGATCGGCCATCCCTCCGCGGATCATCGCACCCGCCATCCAAAGAATCTGCGCTCCAGTGGCGGAAGCCGCATTCAAGGAGAGGACGCTCCCCCCCAAGCCATGACGCAGCGAGACGGCGGCGCTCACGGAGTTTCCCCTCCATCGGCTGATCGCATAGGGGGAAAGTTTGGCACCACGGGTTTCTTCAAGATCACTCTCCATGGCGACAAGTCCGCCAAGAGAGCTACCCCCGATACATCCAAATCGGGAATGACGATGCTTTTCCCCCTCGCCCCGGAGTCGGTTTCTCTCCTTACCTAGCCGCGCCGAACTCCATGCCGATTCCACGACATTCAGGGCAAGCAGTTGATGACGGGCAAGAATCGAGGCATCTCCCAAAGCAAGGCGGACCCGAGCTGCCAACTCGCCATTTCCGCGAATCTCCCCTTGGGACTTCGATCCGGAACACGCCAGATCCCAGAGTGATCCGAGGCTGTCACTCGATCCGGAAAGCACCCCGGATCCGGTGACAAAAACTCTTCCGCCGCTCTCGCCGCTCTCGCGCTCTCTCTCGGCCACCTTGATGCTCTCCCCTTACTTATCCAACCCGAGCTTCTTGAGCTTCGGGGCAATGACCGCTTGGCAATAAGGATTCTTCTCCTTATTGTTCCGGTAATAGTCCTGATGATATCCCTCCGCGGGATAGAAGGTGGTCAGCGGCACGATCTCGGTGACGATGGGATCGGGGAACTGGGCCTGGGCCTTCTTCTTGGAAGTCTCGGCTTCTGCGGCTTCTTCCGGCGTGAAGGTCAGGATGATCGAGCGGTACTGGGTACCGTGATCGGCCCCTTGTCGGTTCAGCGTCGTGGGATCATGGGCTTTCCAGAAGAGATCAAGGAGCTGGTCGTAGGTCACCTTGGAGGGATCGTAGGTGATCTGAACCACCTCGGCATGGCCGGTCCGTCCCGAGCAGACCTGCTCATAGGTGGGATTGGGCACCTTTCCCCCGGCGTATCCCGAGGTGATCTTGATGACTCCCGGCACATACTGGTAGACCGCGTCGACACACCAGAAGCAACCGCCGCCAAAGGTGGCCGTGGCAGTCTTGGTTGGCAGGGGTGAGGATGTCGGGGCAGCAGTCATGGGACTTGAAAAGGTAGAGAAGACGAGCGCGGAAAGCAGGATTAGATTTCTCATCGATGAAATCTCTCCCAGCATGGAAAAAAGACTAGTCGAAAAGATCCTGCTCCGGGAAATCGGTTCATGATCCCGAAAATTACATTAGCGGCGGGATGTCCTAAGGATTTTATCAGGAACTCTGGAAAGGAGAGAACTTGGCAGGCTGGCTGGCTGGGATTGCATGCCGAAGGAACCACGAAAAACGCGAAAGTCACGAAATGCCGAGGGGGGAGAGAAGGAAAAATAGAGTCTAATGACTTCATTCTGTTCGTGCCTTTCGTGTGTTGGCTTGCCCTGCCGTTGCTAGGCATCCGTTACGGCGTGGTTCTCCCTCACTTGCTTCATCTTCACCATCTTGGTGAACACTCCAGATCTGTTGTCATGGTTCCTTTGCAGAATCTTGGCTGAGCCGTCAGTGAAGTGCCTTCCTGTTCGTCTCCCGTGCAAGGAGGGATAGTAGGATGGTCACGATGCTCGCCACCATCAGGAGAACTGCAGGCGCCATCAAGCTATGGAACTTCTCGATCAGAAGCCCAGCTATCAGCGGCGTGCTCCCCCCGAGGATCCCTGCCGCGATATTGTAGGTCAAGCCCATCCAACTGGCTCTCAGGAAGCGGGGCCTCTCCTCAGCGAGCCATGTGCTGTAGGGAGCCATTCCGGATCCGACGCAGGCGGCGAATACGATCAGCAGAAGAAGTGAAAGATCATGATTTTCGGACCGGAGCGCCATGAAGAGGGGCCACGCCAGAACAAGGACGCAACTTGTGGAGACGATCACCATGGTTCGACGACCGAACCGATCCGAGAGATAACCTCCGACGGGCGCCATCAGGACGGCCGTTGCCACACCCATCGTCTGCAACCCGAGAGCCCCGGAGGGTGACATGAGCCCGGATGTCACCAGGTAGGAGGAAAGGAAAACCGCGACGATATAAAACCCGGCCGAAGAACCCCATCCACGCAGGGCCCCTCCGATCACGGCGATCGGGTGCTCCTTCACCACATGCAGGAGTGCGGAACGATGATGTGACGAGCGATGGAAGGTTGTCTCGGGTTCGGGCGGCAAGGCCGTCCGCAGAAATGCAACAGCTGCACCCAAAGGAATGGAAAGCAGGAAGGGAATCCGCCAGGCCCAAGCATGAACAGTTTCCACGGGATAAAACGAAAAGAGAGCACTCCCGATGGCGGAACCGAGCAGGATCCCGAGACCGGCCGTCATCCCCGCAAGGCTTCCGATCAAGCCGCGCTTGTCGGGCGGAGCCTTCTCGACCATGAAGACCACGGAGGTGGTGAATTCCCCGCCGGTCGAAACCCCCTGCAGGATACGCAGGGCAAGGAAGGCGATCGGCGCCACGATTCCCACCGATTCATAGACAGGCAGACAGCCCGCGATCGCGGTGGAACAGGCCATGGTCATCGCCGAGAAGATCAATGCCTTGCGGCGACTGGAATGATCCGCGAGATAACCGAAAAAAGCCCCCCCGGCGAGACGCGCCACATAACCGGCAGCGAAAACCCCGAACACCGCCAGGGTGGAGGCGAGCTTGTCCTTGCCGGGAAAGAAAAGAAGTCCGAGTGTCGGGGCCAGCACGCCGTAGAGGGCAAAATCATACCACTCCATCAGATTACCGGCCATCGCGGCCAACGCCGCAACAGGTGAGAGGTGCAGGGAGGACTGCTTCGAGGGATTCATCCGGGAATCAGCACTTCTCTACAAAAAACCGCAAAGCAGTTTCTCCGTCCCTTTCAGCGTGACACTACCGGCGGCGCTTGGCGCCGTAGCTGTAGCCCTTGAGGGTGCGGGCACCGCGCAGATTCTTGAGGACCTTGGCGGCCTCATCCTCCTGGAACAGCATCGTGAAGAGGTAGGGGAAGTTCTCCAACTTCTCACGGGGGACTTTCTGGGCGATGAAGGACTCGATAGCCTTCACATGAGGAAGCTCCTCGGCGGTCATGATCGTGAAGGCATCCCCCTCGCTCTGAGCCCGGCCTGTGCGACCGATGCGGTGGACGTAATCCTCCGGATGCTGGGGCACGTCGTAGTTGATCACATGACTGACGCCGGCGATATCGATGCCGCGCGCGGCGATATCGGTGGCGATCATCACCTCGTAGCGGCCCGACTTGAACCCTTCGAGCGCGTCGACACGCTCCTGCTGGGAACGGTTGGAATGCATGACGGCCACCTTGTGCTTCTCGTTCTCAAGCTGGCGGGCGATACGGTCTGCCCCGTCCTTGGTCCGGCAGAAAATGATGACACTGTGATATTCGGTTCGGTCGAGCATCGCCTTGAGCAGGTCGAACTTCTGGGCGACAGCCACGGGATAGAAGGCGTGCTTCACCGTCTCGGCGGCCGAGCGACGGGCTCCGATGGAGATCTTGCCGGGGTTGCGGAGGCACCAGGAGGAGAGACGCTCGATCTCCTCGGGAATGGTTGCGGAGAAGAAGAGGGTCTGACGCTCCTTGGGGCACTTCTCCACGATGCGGCGGACATCGGGAAGGAATCCCATGTCGAGCATCCGGTCGACCTCGTCGAGGACAAGAATCTCGAGGTCGGCAAAGCTGATCTCGCCCTGCTGCATGAAATCGAGCAGGCGCCCCGGCGTGGCGACGATGATGTCGGCTCCCTTGGCAAGCGCCTCGCGCTGGGCCCCGTAACCGACTCCGCCGAAGATGACGACGGTGTTCAGATCGGTGAATGCGGAAAATTCCTTGAAAGCCTCCTCGACCTGGAGCGCGAGTTCACGGGTCGGTTCGAGAATGAGGCAGCGGGTCTTGCCATTGGATTTCTTGAGACGGCTGAGGATCGGAAGGCCGAACGCGGCGGTCTTTCCCGTACCGGTCTGGGCGGAGGCGATGAGATCCCCTCCATTCATGGCAATGGGGATGGCCTGCGCCTGAATCGGCGACGGCTCGACATAACCCATCCTCTGCGCGCCGTGGACAACGGCTTCCTCTAGTCCTAGATCCTGAAATGACATGAACCTTCAGAGTGATCGGTTACCTGAGATCACACCAGCTAATAAGGGAGGGCTTTTTCCGAAAAGCCACTGCGGCGTGAGTTTCGGCATCCACCTTCCAAGAAATGGCATGCCAGCTCTCCTCCCCGATCAGGATCTCCATGGGATCCCCAGTACCGCGATTCCAGGAAGCAACCCTCGTGACTCCCAGCAGATTCGATAAACCCCGACCATCCCCCTTGATGGCTGCCTCCCGGCAGGTCCAGAGCCTGAAAAAGAGCTCGTGATCCGCGGAGCTCTCGCAGGCAATTGCCTCCTCCGCACTGAAAAAACGTCGAGCGAGGGCGGTAGCATCCACTTCCCTCACGCATTCCAGATCGAGCCCCACTTCCGACCGGGAGAATGCCACGGCAATACATCCGGAGGAATGGGTGATGCTGAATTGAATCGGATCGGGTGTTACTAGGCGAGGCTTGCCATGCTCATCCTGAAAGATTTCCAGCTCACTTGCAGAGATCGGGCACCATCGCGACACGACGGAGCGGAGCAGGCGGCGAGCTGCCGTGAAGCGGAGGCGGGCTTCCTCGGAACTCATCGACGCCGCGCGTTCTCTCTCTCCAAAGCTCAAGGGAGTCCCCGCAAAGACTTCGAGACCGCCGACGGCAATGACAATTTCATCACGTTCCAAGGCATCAGAAAAACCGCCAACAAGCCTGAATAAAGGCTTGTGGGTGCTTAAATTAATACTTGTCATCCGGTTAAGCTTATAAAATAACTAACTTTGTTATGAACATCACAAACATTAGCAGCAACGCGTTGAAGAACCTTATCAAGCTCACCCAGCGCAAGGAAGGCCTTCTTAACGAGATCGAAAAGATCGAGTCCCAACTCGCTTCCCTGATCACCGGCAAGCCCGCCCGCATCACCGGTAAACGCCGCGGCCGCCCCGCCAAAGCCAAGAAAGCCGGTCGTCCCGCAAAGGCTGCTAAGGCAACCAAGGGCCGTTCCTCCGCCAAGCGCGCTCCCCGTGGCCAGATCAAGAAGAAGATCCTCTCCGCCCTCAAAGCCGCGGGTGACGCCGGCATGAAGGTCACCGATCTCTCCAAGAAGATCGGTGTCAAGAACGCCAACGTGCACGTATGGTTCAGCAGCACGGGCAAGAAGCTTCCCGAGATCAAGCGCGTCGGCAAGGGCCACTTCAAGCTCGTCGAGAAGAAGGCTTAATCACCCGGCCAAACCTTTCATCAAACCGGGAAGTCGGTCTTCAGTGACCGCTTCCCGGTTTTTTTATGGCGGGAAGTTTCTCCCCCGTCCTGTAAAGCCGTATACCCTCGGCCGTACCTTCGCCTGTTTCCAGATCGGAGACATGTCCGCCGGCACCGATCACGGCATCTTTCACGGTCGGATGCGCATTGGACGGACAGGCGACCATCGCGGCAACTTTACCGAAAAGCATCGCGAGGTCGTTCTGGTGATCGCCGATGGCAAGGATTCCCGACGTCGGCATGTCGAGCAACCTACTGAGCTCGCCAAGGGCACTCCCCTTGTCATAAGCGCGGTGACAGAAACGCAGGTAGATATTGCTGCGCTGGTAATGGAAATCCTCCGGCCTGCCCTGAAGCTGATCGAGTTCCCGGATCACCTCGTCGAGCAGTTCTTCACTGGATGCGATCAGTCCTCCGGGGACACCGTCCACGCTCTCCTGAAATGTCACCCCATCGTAATGCCCCACAAGGCGCTCGATGTTTTTGAAAAACTGTCCGCACCCCTGGAAGAGCAGGTCGTGGTGCTCGCGGCAGAGGGCATTCCACTCCCCGTAATCATGCCACCCCCCCTTGCCGTCGGGTTGATGGATATGCCTCTCGCTGGTCAGGATGTAATCGGGTGTGATCGGTGCCTCTAATTCCCTGAGGCCTTCAAGGGCGCTCTCAAGCGAACGGCCGGTATTCACCGCCCAGATGCCTCCGGCTTTGGAAACGGCGGCAAGTTCCCGTGCAAGGGCGGGCACACATCGGCCGCCATCGGGGTAGGCACCCGTGAGGGTTCCGTCAAAATCGGTGCTGAGCAATCTGATCATCGGGAAACTTTCCCCGCAGCGGGCAATGTTCGCAATCCGCAATTTCAATCAACACCGCCGGGGATCCGTGATAGTATCTAGATGTATGAAATCAGCCTACGAACTGGCGATGAGTCGCCTGGAAAAAGGATCCCCCTCCCGGCCCCTGACCGAGGAACAGAAAAAGGCCCTGGCGGAAATCGATTCCGAACAGGATGCGCGGATCGCGGAGCGGAGAATCTTCCTTGAGGGCGAGATCGCCAAGGCCGCGGGCGACGAGCATGCGATTGAGTCACTGCGTAGGCAACTTGCCTCCGATGTCGCCGCCATCGAGGAGAAGCGGGAGGCGAAGAAAGAAAAGGTGCGTCAGGGAACGGCCTGAAATCAGGGACAGCCGAGTTACAAGGTTACAAGGTTACAAGGTGGAAGAGCGGCCCCTGTAGCTGGAAAGAGGGCACTATCGCAGCCCCTTTTTTAACGTTCTAACTCTTTCACGTTTTAACTCCGCCCGGCCTCCCTATCGGGTGAAACATCCGAATCTGTCACCACGGCTCTATGACGCAATCCGGTTTTAACAGATCAACGTTTCCCGCCCGCCTCGATCCATAGCTTGCGGAAATCCTTGTCGACGAGGGAACCTTTCGCGGGATTCAAGGTGTTGTAACCTCCGGTAAGGACGCGCCTTGCCAGTTCGGGACGACCTGTGGAGATAAAGAGGGAGGCCAGAGGAGCCGTCACCCGAAAGTAAAAATCACCTCCTCCGGTTGCTCCCTGCAGGCAAAGCTGTCTTGCGTACTCGTTGAGGGCACCCTTCACATCACCCGCATCCACCTTGTCCTTGATGAGACGAAATGCGGCGGCGGCGCTCAGATCGGATCGGATCCCTCTGTTCTCCTTCACGATCTTTTTGGAGAGTCGCTCTGAGGCGACCATATCACCATTCTGCTCGGCAAGGCGTGCCAAGGCCTGTTCGTGCTGGGTCTTGAGGTCACGATGTCGGGAAAACTGCCTGATGGCGGCCTCGTGATGAGCCCTGATCTCGCCGGGGGATGAGCCGGTCCTGACCAGCCAATCTTCCCTGGCATCCCAGATAAACGGATTGTTCGGGCATCTTGACAGGGCGCTTTGGATCGCCCTCCCCTCTCCCTCCGCATCGTGACGGCGGCGGAAATTCACGGCCATCCCCAGATCCCTCCGAGCGGCATCGCGTTCCAACCGGCCCCGGGAATGCATCCTTAGGATCTCGACATCATGATCCGTGAACGGTGACCAGTTCTGAG
>JBAPTI010000047.1:0-60186 GCA_049282095.1 Chthoniobacterales bacterium | reverse complement strand
TGAGCTCCTCGTTGAGACAGCGGTCAACTCGTTACACGATTCGTGCAGGTCGGAACTTACCCGACAAGGAATTTCGCTACCTTAGGACCGTTATAGTTACGGCCGACATTCACGGGGACTTGGGCTCCGAGCTTCGCCTTGCGGCTAACAAGTTACCGTAATCTTTCCGCATTGGTCACGTGTCACACCCTATACGTCGACTTGCGTCTTAGCAGAGTGCTGTGTTTTTGTTAAACAGTCGGTTGACCCTACTCACTGCGCCCTACATTGCTGTAGGGACCCCTTCTTCCGAAGTTACGGGGCTAGATTGCCGAGTTCCTTAACGAGGTTTCACTCACGCGCCTTGGCACATTTGTGCCCAACCACCTGTGTCGGTTTCCGGTACGGGCGGCCATGGGAACACTTACAGAATTTTCTCGATACAGTATTTAAAGATTCCGCTTCAGCCGAAGCCTCCACGTCATCTTGCGAAACCGTCACTTTCAATCGACGGCTCTTCTCCTACCATATGTCCTCTGTAAGCTTAACCATTGCCGGTGCAGGAATATTAAACCTGCTGTCCATCGACTACGCCTCTCGGCCTCGCCTTAGGTCCCGACTAACCCTGGGAGGACGAACCTTCCCCAGGAAACCTTGGTTTTACGGCGGCCGGGAATTTAACCCGGCTTATCGCTACTCATGTCTGCATCCTCACTTGTTGGCACTCCACCTAGCGTTTCCACATGGCTTCAATGCACCAACAATGCTCTCCTACCACGCATGTCCGGCGAACCGGTCATGCATCCAGAGCTTCGGTATACCGCTTATCGCCAATCATTTTCGGCGCAAGATCGCTCGATGAGTCAGCTATTACGCACTGTTTAAATGGTGGCTGCCTCTAAGCCAACATCCTCACTGTCTAAGCAATCTCACATCCTTTCCACTGAGCGGTATTTAGGCACCTTAGCTGCTGGTCTGGGTTGTTTCCCTCTCGAATACGAAGCTTATCCCTCGCATTCTGCCTCCTGGACTTCACCCTACGGCATTCGGAGTTTGATTGAATTCGGTACCCGGGTATGGGCCCTAGTTCATCCAGTGCTCTACCTCCGTAGGTCAGCGTCCAAGGCTCTACCTCAATAGATTTCGGAGAGAACCAGCTATGACGGGGTTTGATTAGTCTTTCGCTCCTACCCACAGTTCATCCGAGAACTTTTCAACGTTCACCGGTTCGGTCCTTCATCTCATGTTACTGAGACTTCAACCTGACCATGGGTAGATCACCTCCGCTTCGGGTCTAGCACCAGCAGCTGGGCGTCCATTTCGGACTCGCTTTCGCTTCGCCTCCGTCCCAGAAGGACTTAGACTTGCCACTGATGCTAACTCGCAGACTCATTAAGCAAAAGGCACGCCATCACCCCTTGCGGGGCTCTGACACCTTGTAAGCACATGATTTCAGGTACTATTTCACTCCGCTCGCAGCGGTTCTTTTCACCTTTCCCTCGCGGTACTTGTTCACTATCGGTCGCCTGTTAGTATTTAGCCTTACGGAGTGGTCTCCGTTGATTCATGCCAAGTTTCACGTGGATGGCATTACTCAGGAACTCCCTAGGGGTCATCGGATTTTCGGTTACAGGTCTGTCACCTTCTATGGAGCGCTTTTCCACACGCTTCACCTAATCTTTACACTCCCACGTCGGGGTCCTACAACCCCGGAAGACAAGTCTTCCGGTTTGGGCTCTTCCGCTTTCGCTCGCCACTACTGACGGAATCGTTTCACTTTCTTTTCCTCTGGTTACTGAGATGTTTCACTTCACCAGGTCTCGCTCCCTCTGCCCTATGTATTCAGGCAGCGGTGGCCAGATATGACTCTGACCGGGTTACCCCATTCGGAAATCTCCGGATCGTAGCGTACTTGCCGCTCCCCGAAGCTTATCGCAGCTTATCGCGTCCTTCATCGCCTACAGGCACCAAGGCATTCATCATGTGCTCTTAGTAGCTTTTGATATCGTTCATTCTGAAATTCTCTGTGAACAGCGGATCGTCTCAAGACGATGCCGTGTGTTCACGGACTCAGCTCTTAAAGTTGTAATTTTTTTACCCTATCTGCAGATGTCAAAGAACCTCCGACGGGACGTTGCCCGCGGGGAGCGCCGGATCCTGGGATCCCGCACAGCCAAAAATGTTTCCGGATGGATCGGTCAGGCTCGGTGGCCTGACTTAAGAAAATCGTGTGGTGACATGTATATCCTCATGCTTGGTGGCTCGGTGGCTCAGTGCGTGGAAGTGGTGGGCCTGACTGGATTCGAACCAGTGACCCTGCGCTTATCAAGCGCATGCTCTAACCAGCTGAGCTACAGGCCCTATTAGAGATTGGTGGAGGTAAGGAGATTACCTTTGCCGTTGGCAAAGGTGCTGAAGTAACGCTGCGCTCCGAGAGAATGCCGCTGATCGCGGCATGTCAGTCGAACCGAGGTTCTCGTCTCCCAATCACCAATGAAATTGGTGGAGGTAAGGAGACTCGAACTCCTGACATTCTGCTTGCAAAGCAGACGCTCTACCAACTGAGCTATACCCCCGCATTGCGGCGGCAGAGCCGCTAGATATTTAAAACTAGTCACGAATAGCAACGGTCGAAACCGTTGTGATTACAGTAAAAACTGAATTGTGCGCTCCTCATCGAACCCTCCGACCTTTCGATCTTCGGGATTTAACCGCGTGCCACATCTCCTAAGAGAGGGTTTAGCGGTCGACCTTCCGGAATATTCTAGATTTTCCGGATATCTCCTTAGAAAGGAGGTGATCCAGCCGCAGGTTCCCCTACGGCTACCTTGTTACGACTTCATCCCAGTTACCATCCATACCTTAGGCACCTGCCTCCCTTGCGGGTTGGCGCAGCGACTTCGGGTACAAACGACTTCCATGATGTGACGGGCGGTGTGTACAAGGCCCGGGAACGTATTCACGCCGTCGTAGCTGATACGGCATTACTAGCGATTCCAACTTCATGAAGGCGAGTTGCAGCCTTCAATCCGAACTGGGCCCAGGTTTGGTGATTTCCTCCACCTCGCGGTTTTGGTTCTTTCTGTCCTGGGCATTGTAGTACGTGTGCAGCCCTGGCCGTAAGGGCCATACTGACTTGACGTCGTCCCCACCTTCCTCCCCGTTTCACAGGGCAGTCTGATCAGAGTGCTCGGCTTGCGCCGGTGGCAACAGATCACAGGGGTTGCGCTCGTTGCGGGACTTAACCCAACATCTCACGACACGAGCTGACGACAGCCATGCAGCACCTGTGCAAATTGTGTATTGCTACACTCGCTGGCTTTCACCAACTTAGAGATGCATGTCAAGGCCAGGTAAGGTTCTTCGCGTTGCATCGAATTAAGCCACATACTCCACCGCTTGTGCGGGCCCCCGTCAATTTCTTTGAGTTTTAATCTTGCGACCGTACTTCCCAGGCGGCACGTTTAACGCGTTAGCTCCGGCACGGAAGGGGTCGAATCCTCCCACACCAAACGTGCACCGTTTACTGCCAGGACTACCGGGGTATCTAATCCCGTTTGCTCCCCTGGCCTTCGTGCATGAGCGTCAGGAACTGCCCAGAGATTCGCCTTCGCCACTGGTCTTCCTCACGATATCTACGCATTTCACTGCTACACCGTGAATTCCAATCTCCTCTACAGTCCTCTAGCGAAGCAGTATCGAATGCAGTTTAGAGGTTGAGCCCCTAAATTTCACATCCGACTTACCCCACAGCCTGCGCACCCTTTACGCCCAATGAATCCGAACAACGCTTGAGACCTCTGTATTACCGCGGCTGCTGGCACAGAGTTAGCCGTCTCTTCCTCTAATGGTACTATCACTTTCTTGTTCCCATTTGACAGGAGTTTACAATCCGAAAACCTTCATCCTCCACGCGGCGTCGCTCCTTCAGGGTTTCCCCCATTGAGAAAAATTCTCGACTGCTGCCACCCGTAGGTGTCTGGACCGTGTCTCAGTTCCAGTGTGGCTGGTCGTCCTCTCAGACCAGCTACCCGTCATTGCCTTGGTGAGCCATTACCTCACCAACTAGCTGATAGGCCGCGAGCTCATCAGGAAGCGTATTGCTACTTTGGCTTCGGGAGGATGTCCCCCCTGGCCATATGCGGTATTAATTCGCCTTTCGACGAGTTATCCCCCACTTCCCGGCAGATTGCTCACGTGTTACGCACCCGTTCGCCACTAGAATTCATCGGTATTGCTACAAATGAATTCCCGTTCGACTTGCATGTCTTATCCACGCCGCCAGCGTTCGTTCTGAGCCAGAATCAAACTCTCCGTAGAAAGTTTGCGCCACCTCGTGCTAAACGAGGGGCAAATTTCCAGCATCATCTTTTCCTCAAGCCGCCGTAGCGACCGAGGGACGATCTGTTATTAAACTTCGATTAAGAAAATCGACGAAAAACGCACAATTCAGTTCTTACTGTTTCGTATATGATCCATCCGGTTTCCGTTGCTTGTGCGAAACCGGACCAACGCTATCAAAGATCGTTATCCAGTGGCTGCAGAAGGGGCGAGTCGACCCTTGTTGCTTCCGGTTTGTCGCGGAAGCCGACTTTGGGTCGTCAGCACCACCTCGTACTTGTTCGTGTACTCGAGGCAGACTGGCGAAGAACATTCCCGAGCGAGTGACCGTAGTCGCTGCCGGGATTGATGAAGATATACGGACTCGAGAGAAGGTCAACACCTTCTTTCATTTTTTTGAAAAAAAATTTTCGCACCTCAAAATTCCCTTCGACTCGATCCTTGTGTCCCGGAAAAAAGATCGCCCGCAAACCCCGTTTTTATGTGGGTCTGCGGGCGATCAGGAAATCGCCTCGCGCGGAGATCTTCCGCGGAGTCAGGTTTTATCGGGTTCTGCGGCCGATGCGTTCGTTCTCCTACTTGCGCGCCTTGCGGCCATCAAAGAACTGCACGATCACCTCGTACGCAACGGGCATCATCGAGACCACGATGATTCCGAGCACGACGGCCTCGAAGTGTTTCTTCACCCAGTCGATCTGGCCGAAGATCACGCCGGCGATCATCATCAGGAAGACCCAGAGGAAACTGCCGACCACGGTGTAGAGCGTGAACTTCCGGCGATCCATCAAGGCCATGCCGGCCACGAAGGGGGAGAGCGTGCGGAAGATCGGGAGGAAGCGAGCCATGATGATCGCCTTTGCGCCGTGCTTCTCGAAGAAGAGATGCGTCTTGTCGAGGTACTCCTTCTTCAGGATCAGGGCCTTCTCCTTGAAGATCTTTCCACCCACTGAGCCGCCGATCGCAAAGTTCACCATGTTGCCCAGCACGGCGGCCACCATCAGGAGCACCATGGCGATCGGCCACTTCAGGCCGGCGTCGGGATGGGAGACGCAGTAGGCGCCGACCGCGAAGAGCAGCGCGTCTCCGGGCAGGAAGGGCGTGATGACGAGCCCCGTCTCGCAGAAGACGATGGCGAAGAGGATCGCGTAGACCCAGACGCCGTAGAGCGAGACGATGTGCTCGAGGCTCTTGTCGAGGTGGATGAAGTTTTCCTGAAACCAGTGGATGAAGTCGAATGCTTGCATCCCGCCTATGAAGCAGGATCAAGGCATCTGGACAACCATAGAGATGGCACGCCCCGGAGAAGGATACGCCGCACCTCCCGGCGACCGAGACTCACCCGCGCATCGCCGGGGGAATTCCTGATCCCCGCCAGCGTCGGCACCGCCAGATCCAGCGGCAGCGATGTCGCCATGAGGATCCGGCCGGGACGGAGGCCGGCGAGGTAACGTTCCCCGAGGCGAAGCCATTCTTCGGCCTGATCGAACAATCCCGGAAGATCGGCATCCTGCGCATAGCGACGTCCAAGCAGGAGATCGGCTCGCCTGTCCCGCAGGATATTCACCAGTTGGAGCCCTTTCCCGTAGGCGATCCCGAGCCGGATCATCTCCTCCAGGGGAAGCCTCAGGACGCCGTGGCCATGCTTCGCGATCAGGCGCGTCCAGAACTCCCCCACGCTCCCGGCCACCAGCCCGCAGTAGCGATCCAACTCCTGAGCGGAGAGCGGTTCCGCGCCGGGTTCAAATCGCTTGAGATCGAAGAGCTGCCCCCGAAGGATCGTGCGCCAGAGAGAGTAAATGGAGTCCCTGTCTGAAAGTCCCTCCAGTACGCGGAGGAGATCCGGGACGGAATCCATCAACCCAGCCTCTGCGGACGAGAATCCTCCATGGCTTCCCGGGTTCCAGGATTGCGGCCCTCCATCCCCGAGCAGAGTCTCGAGTTCCCCGAGAAGCCTCAGCTTCCGATCCGTGGGGATCCCGGGCGCATCGGCGATCGTGTCGGATGCCCGCGCGAGCAGGTAGGCGATCCCGAGCGGTTCGCGCAGACTGGAAGGGAGCAGCCTCAGCGTCAGCGCGAAGGTCCGCGCATGATCACGCAGCAGGCGGTGGATGTCGATCCGGGTCGTCATCGCCGCTCGGGACACGCTCACAGTCGTGATGGGGGCATGGGTGGCGGGGCGGCACTCATTCCCCCGCCGGGTGAAGGGGATACCGCGGGTGCCGGCGAAGCAGCCGCTCCCCCCGCTCCGATCCTCCTCAGGCGGATCATCTTCTCCTCGGCATTGCCGAGGCCGACTGCCTCAGCCTCCCGGACATGGCCGCCATCGGCGGATGCCTTCGGCATTTTGGAAAGGAGGCGCTGCTCATCGATGAGTCTCAGCGCGGTGGCATCGATGGCCACGGGATCCTTGGAGGCAAAGAGGGTGGAGTAGGCGACGCAGTTCACTGGGCTCGGATAGGGACCGCCTGCGTACTGGAGCACCATGCCGTCCATGATCGTGAGCACCACTTTCCTGCCGATCCGATCGTCGGCATAGACCGAGGCCAGGGCCGAGTCTCCGTAACCATCCCCCTTTCCGAAGCGGCGCCAGTTGTCGAGGATCCCGATCGTCATCCCGGCAAGGGCGCCATGAACACCCGTGTGGTAGCTGTCGCAGAGAGAGGGGATGTTGATGACCTTGTCGATTTCCCGCGAAAGGAGCACCGGAAGGTGGCTCTCGTTGCTGAGTTGGGAGGTCGGGCCGAGAAAGTCGCCCAGGGAATTGCGAGACTCCTTGAAGGTGAGGTCGCCGTAGACCAGTTGGCCGATCGCCGCGCAGGAGACCACGGCGCGCGGGTCGAATCCACCCCCCTTCTCGACCCAACGCAGATTGAGCCCCGGGATCCTGTCATAACCCGCCTGAACGAGATTCTCGCGGCGACGGTCCCAGACGATGATGTCGCCCGGCTTGATGCCGGCGGCCACCAGACCCTCGACCACCGCGCAGGCGATCTCGGGATGGGTCCCCCCGACCGGACCGGGAATGGTGGAGACCTTGATGCCGACCTTCTCCCCCGGCTTCACGAGCGATCTCCAGGCGGCGTCTGGGGTCGCTTTCCCGGTGACGGCGCAGACGAGGCCGGCCACCATGCGGGAGACGACTGCCTGTCGCGGAGTCATTCCGGGACCCACGGCATTCTGATCCAGCGCGAAGCAGACCAGCGAGGGAACCGCGGAGGTATCGGGCCTGGGGGCGGGTAGCTCCGCCGGCAAGGTGCCGGCCGGAATGGAGACCAGACAGAGCAGCAGGACGGGAATCACTCGCCGCCTCACGCCGGTTCCTCCCGCTCGATCCTGGGCTGCTCACCCTCCGTCCGGTAATAATCCTGGCCGATCACGACCTTCGGCCGCCCGTTGGCCAGTCTCCATTTGTTGGTATCCCGCAGCGAGTAGACGCATCCGCAATACTGCTGGGCGTAGAATTCCTCCCGCTTCGAGATCTCGACCATCCGCTCGGCGCCGCCTCCCTTGCGCCAGTTATGGGTCCAGTAGCTCATGCCGGGCCAGCGGGCGGCGGCGCGTTCACCGGCGCCGTTGATCTGGTTCATGTCCTTCCATCGGGAGATCCCAAGACAGCTCGTGATGACCTTGAATCCCTTTTCAAAGGCATGAAGCGCCGTCCGCTCGAATCGCATGTCGAAGCAGGCCGTGCAGCGCTCTCCCCGCTCCGGAGCCCACTCGAGCCCCTTCACGCGGGCGAACCAGTTGTCCGTGTCGTAGTCGGCGTCGGTGAAGGGGATCCCGTGCTCCTCGGCGAAGCGGATATTCTCCACCTTGCGCAGCTCGTATTCCTCGCGCGGGTGGATGTTCGGATTGTAGAAAAAGATCTCGAGCTCCAGCCCCGAGGCGACCATCGCTTCGATCACCTCGCCCGAGCAGGGGGCGCAGCAGGAGTGCAGCATCACGCGCCTCTCGCCGCCCGGAGGGGCGAGAACCGGACGCTGGAAGGGTTTCTTGGATCCGCTCATCGCCCCTTTCTACCTGAAGATGATCATCCGTGCATCAATTCCCGTGAAGGTGGCGTAGCTAACCCCTGAATAACCGGGATACCACACGGGAACGGCCGTCATCCCGCCGCCGTACCAACCGCCACAGCGACCCCCGTACCAGCCTCCTCCGACGGGAATCCAGTTCAGCGTCGGAGGCACCGTGTAGAGATACGGCAGGGTCCAGCTTTTGGATTCCTTGATAACGACACCGTCCGCGCCGACGCGGCGTGCATTGTACTGGATCGCCCTCATCATGAAGGGATAGCCTAGATCGGACTGGAAGGAGAAGCGGCCGATCTCGGCGTAGGGGCGCGATGGGGACTGACTCATGACCGGGATGACCGTCCCCTTGGGCTTGGGCGGATAGACCACATTCGTGGACGGGGTGTAAAAGACAGCCGTCGACTTGACGCTGACGCATCCCGGGAGCAACAGGAGCGCCGCAAGCACCGGAATCAGGAAACACCGTTTCATCGTGCCATCATTCCACAGCTTCGGCCCCGGGACAACCTGCCGGAAAGAAGATAAAAAGGTTGGCTCCTCACTATTCTGAGTGGGCTTCCGCGGGGAATTTCACCGCCGAGACCTGCGTTACGAGATGGCGGACAGAGTGGGCCGTGAGATTTTGAATCAGAAAGCAGGAAAACAGGAATTGAAGTAGAGGCACTGGACCAAGAGCATTCATCTCTTGGTCAGATTGCTGGGTAGTCTTGATTGCTGCCCTCGCTCCTTCGAGCGGCGGCCCCCTGCGGGCCAATCTGCGATTTTTCTTCATCGCGATTCCCACAGCTCGATGATCTTCAAGCTGGCTTGAAATTTGAAAGGGGCCATACAGCTCGGCAACCCAAGGCCGGAAATTATCGACCTGATCCCTTCCTTCGCGATCCCTCCCAGCCTCGGATCAGCTCGGATTGTTCCCGGTGGTAACTATCATCCCTGTCTCTTTCATTTCCTGATTTTGCTTGCCCGGCCGTTGCTACGCATCCGTTACGGCTGTTTTCCAGATTATTTATCTCCCTCCACCTCACGTCACCATTTTGGAGATCGGCTCCAAAACAGGGCACAAGCGGATTCCTGTTTTTGGATTTTTTTGAAAATCCATTGAACATCCCTGCTCCGATGCTGTCATATTTATCCCGACCCATGAGATGACGAGCATTTCATGGCGCCAACAACAGAACAACCAACCCAAAACCCTGAACATGACCTCACTACGTTTCGCCCTCGCAGGGCTCATCATTGCCATGGCAACCCTCTCCGCACCCATGACCCAGGCCAACTGTGGAGGTTGCGGCACAAAGAAAGAGTGCCCCTCCCCGACCCCCGCACCCAGCCCGGCCAAATAACCCTTAACCCTTCGATAGGATTTGTCATTCCCGGGTCGGGGGGCCTGGGATGACAGCCACTGCGCGGGAGCGGCGTCTATCATGCGCCCTTCCGCGCAGTTTTTTTGGGGGAGTGAATCAGAAAGCAGGAAGGCAGGAAAATGAGTCTGTTTCACTCAAATGTGGTGCCAGCACTCAAGCCCCCTCAAATTCTTCCCTCTTCATGAACTTCATGGTGAAACCTTTTAGAATTTCCCCGTGGAGATCATCAAGGAGTTGCAAGGCATCCCGCCAACCGTGATGCAGCGTTTTGAATGATCGGGTTGCCGTGGGCAAAAAGGAGGGTCTGAGGTTTCAACCCCTTGAGAGTGGCAAGCGATCTAAGCGACTGCTTTTTGTCCTCGCGGTATTTCTCGGGGAGCAGGCGTAATCCCTCCGGTTCGAGATTGATCAGGGCATCCCCGAAGATCAGCGCCCCCCCGTGAAGGAAAACCGTCTCGCCGGGTCCGAAACCCGGCAGGGCGATCGACTCCATTCCGGCAACAGAATCGCCTGGTCGGAACCTCTGATCGGCGATGATGTCGTCGCCTGCATCCGCGGGAGCGAAGACCGGGATCCCAAAGCGCTTGGCGAGCGAAAGGCTCTCCCGTTGGTGATTTCCACTGGTCAGCACCACGGCCGCGGGTGCGGAGAACGACTCCGCCACCAGATCCTTCAGCGCCTCCTCGGCGAGAGGGATCGGATCGATGAAGATCAATCCCGCAGGCGTCACAATCGCCGTCGAGGAGCAGTCACACTTCACCGCAGGTTCATACCCCTGCCAATGGAACAGGCCGGGACAAACCGTGGAATACTCGGAGAGGGGCTTCATCTGAATCAGGCTGTTAGACTGAAGACTGAAGGGATGAATCTGGAAATCAGGAATTTTGAAAGGCCTCTTTTTGGTTCCTTTCCGGAGTTCCTGATTTCTTTTGTTTTGTTGATTTCACGCGTCTTTGGCAATTTGACATCATGATGTCTTTTCAATATGGTTTGATGCATGAGGACGACGATTTCCATCTCCGATTCGTTGCTTGAACTGGCAAAAAGGGCGTCAAGGGAACGGCGTTCCACACTCGGCGAGGTTATTGAGGAGGCCTTGCGAGCCTCCCTCACCCCACGCCCCAAATCCTCCGCTAAAAAGCGGCCATCGCTTGTCACTTTCAAGGGAAGCGGTCTGCGCGAGGGCGTGGACTTGGATTCCTCGGCGGCGCTGCTTGAGGTAATGGATTCCTAGCCTCGGGCGATGAAGCTTCTTGATGTCAATATACTGGTTCACGCCCATCGGGAGGACAGCGAGCGCCATCGGGAGATAAAAGGGTGGCTTGAAACGGCACTCGACCAACCTGAGGGTGTAGCGGTTTCGGAACTGGTTCTGAGTGGTTGTCTCCGGGTGATCACTCACCCAAAGGTCTTCAGAAAGCCAACTCCTTTGGCCGTGGCCCTTGATTTCGTGGAGTCACTCCGGAATCTCGCGAGCGTGCGCATTATCGCTCCCGGAGAAGATCACTGGGCGATCTTTACGAGCCTGTGCCGCAAGGCGGAGGCTCGTGGGAATCTGGTTCCCGACGCCTATCACGCGGCTCTGGCCATGGAGACGGGCTGCGAGTGGGTGACTTTGGACAGGGGATTTGCACGATTTCCAGGTCTGAGGGTGGTTTATCCGTTGGACTAAACGGGGGAACGCCTCTTTGGAGGGCTTTCGCACAACAGACTAACTGACCAACAGCCTAAACCCCTAGTTTTAGCCGCTTGGCAGCTAAAACAGCCTCCACCTTCCCAAGCGGCAGGCAGTTGACCACATCGGCCTTGGTCAGCCATCCCTTCCGGGCGATGCCGACTCCGTAGATCAGATCCTGCAGCCCGAAGGTTGTGTGGGCGTCGGGGTTGATCGCGCATTTCACACCCTTCTCTTTCGCAAGCGGCCACCAGCGCCAGTCCATGTCGAGACGCCAGGGGCTGGCATTGATCTCGATGATCGTCCCGGTCTCGGCCGCCGCCTCGATGACGGCGGGGATATTCACCGGATAGGCCTCGCGGGAGAGGAGTAATCGGCCAGTGGCGTGCCCCAGCATGGTCACGTAGGGGTTGCGGATCGCCCGGATAATCCGCTCAGTCATCGTCTTCTCGTCGGCCGTAAAACCGGAGTGAACCGAGGCGACCACATAATCCAGTGTGGCTAATACCTCATCAGGAAAGTCGAGGTCTCCCTCCTTGAGGATGTCGCATTCCGTTCCCGCAAAGAGACGGAAGCCGGCCTCTTGGAATTCCTTTGATGCATTGAGCTCCCGGATCTCGGCCACCTGCTCGGCTAGACGTGAGGCATCAAGGCCGCGTGCCTGAAAGGAGCTTTTGCTGTGATCGGCGATGCCGAGGTACTCGAGGCCGAGGTCGATGGCGGCACGGGCCATCTCACGCAGCGAATTCTTCCCATCGCTGGCTATGGTGTGGCAGTGGAAGGTGCCGCGCAGGTTGCTCCACTCGATCAGATCAGGAAGTGTCCCTGCCTCCGCTGCTGCAATCTCCCCCTTGTCCTCGCGGAGTTCGGGAGGAATGAAATCGAGATCGAGCGCCTTGTAGAGCCCCTTCTCATCAAGGATCTCGGGGGGCTGTTCGGCTCCCTCGGCCACGCTGAACCGGTACTCATTAAGCGACCACCCGCGATCCAGGGCGCGGCTGCGCAGGCGGATATTGTGCTCCTTGCTCCCGGTGAAATAGACGAGCGCAAAGGGAAACTCGTTGGGTTTTACGACACGCAGATCGCACTGCACCCCGTCCTTGAGGCGGACACTCGATTTCGTCGGGCCATGGACGATCACCTCCTCGACGAGGGGATGATGGATGAAGAAATCAGAGACCTCCCCGGGGTGCTTCGATGAAACCAGGATATCGAGATCACCGATCGTCTCCTTGCGTCGGCGGAAGCTTCCACCCTCGCTGATCTGACCGACCGCCTTCAGCGCGCGCAGATCGGAGAGGAGTTGCTCTGCCAGCACGGCCACCACGTTGATCCGGAAGCGCCCGGCATGCTTGCGGTGATCCTCGATCGCCTTCAGCAGCTTCGTCTGGGTCTTTTCGCCAAAACCGGCCAACTCAGCCGCCTTCCCCTCCTTGCAGACCCGCTCCAGATCCTCCACGGATGAGACCCCGAGTTGGTCATGGAGCGCCTTGATTTTCTTGGCTCCCAATCCCTGAAGCTCGAAGAGTTCGAAGATCCCCTCGGGGAAGGAGCCCTTCAGCTCCTCGTAGTATTCGAGGCGGCCCGTAGTCACGAGCTCCGTGACCTTCTCGGTTATCGCCTTCCCGATCCCCTCGATCTCACCAAGACGTCCTTCCTCGACGATTTTCTCGATCGGCTCACTCAGTGACTCCAGAGCCCGGGCGGCGTTGGTGTAGGCACGGATCTTGAAAGGATTCTCACCCTTCAGTTCGAGCAACTGGGCGATGTGCTCTAGGATTTCTCCAACATGTGCGGGTGTCTCTGACATTGGCTGGCTGTTTTTGCGCGGGGCGGTGTTGTCGCCCGCTTGCAGTATAGTTCATTCGACTTCACTTGGAAGCCTGAGCGCGACCCGCGGACCGGAAGCGCAGCTTCCTCACGAGCAAAACAACTCCCAGCACAATCACCCCCACCACCACGCCGATGAGGGCATCCCACACAAAGGGCATCGGAAGACTGTTCGTCAGGTGGTGAAGGAAAGGCACGCCGTGCACCAGAATGCCGCCACCCACCAAGAACATCGCCGCCGTGCCTACAACCGACAACGTTTTCATCATCCAAGGCGTGACCCGCAGCAAGCAGCGACCCAAGGCATGCAACGGGTCACCTTGCGGCACTGCCGACGGACGACGGATGAGGTAGAGCCCCATATCGTCAATCTTGACGATACCGGCCACCAATCCATAGACCCCGAAGGTCATCAGCGCCGCAATGCCGGCCAGCACCAGAAACTGGGTGAGTAAGGGGCTGCTTTGCACCGTGCCAAGCGTGATGGCGATGATTTCGGCGGAAAGAATGAAATCGGTGCGTATTGCGCCCTTGATCTTACCCTTCTCCAGCGCCAACAGGTTGGCCTCGGGATCCTTCAATGCGTGCAAAAGTGCCGCTTCATGGGCATGCCCCTCATCACCGTGCGGCAGAAACTTATGGGCCAGTTTTTCAACACCCTCGAAGCAGAGGTAAGCACCCCCCACCATCAGTAACGGGGTGACCAACGAGGGCGCCACCCCGCTGATGGCCAGCGCAGCCGGCACCAGGATCACCTTATTGACCAGTGACCCCTTGAAGACGGCACATACCACGGGCAATTCCCGTTCAGCCGACAATCCGGTTACCTGCTGGGCGTTGAGCGCCAGATCGTCACCAAGCACGCCGGCGGTTTTTTGTGCGGCCACTTTGCTCAGGACCGACACATCATCCAACAGCGTGGCGATGTCATCAATCAGTGCAAGGAGGCTGCTGGACATGGATGGGTAATACCTTCCTCCCACAGGAAGGGAAAGCCGCGAGAAGGGCACTTAGAAGTACCGTGAGCGGACCTAGGGAAGCGCTGATTAAATCGCATAGAGGCCGTTGCGGAAAGAATGGGCCGCGGGTAAGGCGGCTTCGCGGGAGCACCCCCGCAGCGGGCTGTAACCGCGAAGCCAACGAAGCCCCCGGCCTGTTATCTCCGCAACCCGATGGGCTGAAGGCATTTGTCGATTTTTGTGGCGTTGCTTGCTCGGGCGAGACCACCGCGGGTATCGCCCAGCGCTCGCGCCTTCAAAAATCAGCAACTGCCCTTCAGCGGCCATCATGGGATTTAATCAGCGTTTCCCCAGGAAGGTTAAATCCCAAAGCCCTTCCAAAAGCGTCTTTACCTAGGGGCGATCTAAAGAGAAGATCACGGGCTCTTTATGCGAAGCATCGGCATCGGATTAGCCGGCTTCGGCACTGTCGGTGCCGGGGTCTATGAAAATCTGGAGCGCCACCGCGATCTGATCGCGGAGCGTTCCGGGTACACCTTTGCCGTGCGCCGGATCGTCGTGCGCGATCCGAAGAAGCAGCGCGATGTCGCGGCACCGGCCGGGCTCTTTTCCAACCGCTGGCAGGATCTGCTCGGGGATCCCGAAATCAAGGTGGTCGTCGAGCTGATC
Organism: Chthoniobacterales bacterium; assembly: GCA_049282095.1. Classification (GTDB taxonomy): domain Bacteria; phylum Verrucomicrobiota; class Verrucomicrobiia; order Chthoniobacterales; family UBA6821; genus UBA6821. The sequence continues at coordinate 45,338 of JBAPTI010000047.1, read as the reverse complement.
GGCGGCACGACCGAGGCCTTCGACCTGACGGCCGCCGCGATCAGGTCGGGTCGCATCGTCGTCACGGGTAACAAGGCCCTCCTGGCCGAGCGCGGCGCGGAGATCTTTGCCCTCGCCTGCGAGCACAGGGTTCCCGTCTTCTTCGAGGCGGCGGTGGCGGGAGGCATCCCGATCATCCAGTCGCTCCGCGACGCTTTCGTGGGCAACCGCATCGAGTCGGTCCACGGTATTCTCAACGGCACGAGCAACTACATCCTCACGCGCATGCAGGAGGCGGGACTCGACTACCCCGAGGCGCTCGCCGAGGCGGTGAAGCTCGGCTATGCCGAGGCCGACCCCTCCCTCGACATCAACGGCTGGGATGCCGGCCACAAGGCGATCATCCTCGCCGCACTCGCCTACGGCTTCTGGGTCGATCCATCCACGGTCCGCGTCGAGGGGATCGACCGCGTCAGCGCGGCCGACATCCATTTCGCCAGGAGCCTCGGCTACTGCATCAAGCTTCTCGGCTCGATCCGTGAGAAGGATGGCAAGGTCGAGGTCGGCGTCGCCCCCACCCTCATCCCCCAGGGAAACGTCCTCGCCTCGGTGAACGGTGTCTTCAACGCCATCGCCGTCCGCGGCGATCTGGTCGGCGACAGCCTCTTCTACGGACGCGGAGCGGGACGCGGCCCCACGGCCAGCTCCGTAATCGGCGACCTCGTCGAGGCGGCCCATGTTCTCGACGCCCCTCGCAAGACCTACGGCTTCTCCTCGCACGCTCTCTACGGCAGCAGCCGCCCGGCCGACCAGATCGTCGGCTCCTACTACCTGCGCCTCTCCGTCGATGACAAACCGGGCGTCCTGGCCCGCATTGCCGGAGTGCTCGGCGAGGCCGGTATCGGGATCTCCTCGGTGGTCCAGCCGGAGTCGATCGCCGGAGTCGAGACCCCTCTCGTCCTGATGATCCACGAGGCCCCCTACGGCGCCGTTCGTGCCGCACTCGCGAAGATCACCTCCCTGGACTGCGTGAAGGGCGAGCCGATCCTCTTCAACGTGGAGACCCTTGCCTGATTTCCGACCCGATGAAGAAAACGTTCAATGACTGCGGCGTGATCGCGCGCTACCGGGAGTTTCTTCCCGTCACCGACGCCACCCCCGTTATCTCCCTGAGCGAGGGTTCCACGCCCCTGATTCATTCGCCCAAGCTGAGTGCGATCACTGGCGGCGAGGTCTACGTCAAGTATGAGGGGCTCAATCCGACCGGGTCGTTCAAGGATCGCGGGATGACCATGGCCATCTCCAAGGCCGCCGAGGAGGGAGCCCACACCGTTCTCTGCGCCTCCACGGGGAATACCTCCGCGGCGGCAGCAGCCTACGCAGCGCGGGCCGGCATGAAGTGCGCCGTCCTCCTCCCCGCCGGACGCATCGCGGGGGGCAAGATGGTCCAGGCCTACATCTACGGCGCGACCGTCATCGCCATCCGGGGGAACTTCGACGACGCCCTGCGCCTCGTACGTGAACTGGGCGAGACCGGCGACTTCGCCATCGTCAATTCGATCAACCCCTACCGCATCGAGGGCCAGAAGACGGCGGCCTTCGAGATCATCGAGGAGCTTGGCAACGCGCCCGACATCCACATCCTCCCCGTCGGCAACGCCGGGAACATCACCGCCTACTGGAAGGGTTACAAGGAATTCAAGGAGCTCGGCCGCAGCCACAAGCTGCCCCGGATGCTCGGCGTCCAGGCTGCGGGAGCCGCCCCCCTTTATCACGGAGCCCCGATGGACAATCCCGAGACCGTGGCCACCGCCATCCGGATCGGACGCCCGGCCAGCTGGGACGGAGCCATCCATGCCGTCTCCGAATCGGGTGGTTGCTTCGAGGTCGTCGAGGACTCGGAGATTCTTGCGGCCCAGAAGTGGCTCGCCTCCAACGAGGGCATCTTCGTCGAGCCTGCCAGCGCCGCTCCCGTGGCGGCTCTCTTCAAATGCTTCAACCGCAGCGGAAAGACCACTCAGTGCGACTGCTGCCCCTTCCGCCAGATCCAACCCGGCGCCAAGGTCGTCCTCACCGTCACCGGCCACGGACTCAAGGATCCCGACACGGCCAAGCACGCCGTCACAGCGCCAATCGAGACCGACGCAACCGCGGCGGCCGTCCGCGAAGCCCTAGCCAAGATCAGCAACTGATCATGGAGACCAATCGAACTTTTTGGCTATTGGACTATTGGACTGTTGGCATCCAAATTCAGATGCAGACTCAGACCTAACAGCCTACAGCCTCTTCAGCTTTCAGCTTTCATCTTTTCCCCTTCATGTCCCTCATCGTCCAGAAATACGGCGGCACCTCGGTCGGCAACCCCGAGCGCATCACCAATGTTGCCAGACGCCTTCTCGAGACCCAGCGCGCCGGTCATTCCGTCGTGGCCGTCGTCTCGGCGATGTCGGGAGTCACCGATTCCCTGATCAAGCTGGCACGCGAGGTCTCAGCAAAGCCGACCGAGCGCGAGATGGATGTCCTTCTTTCCACCGGCGAGCAGACCACGATGGCCCTCACCGCGATGGCGATCCAGAGCATGGGTGGCAAGGCCGTCTCCCTCACGGGAGCCCAGGCGGGAATCGTCACCAACGGCGTCCACACCAAGGCCAAGATCAGCAACATCACCCCGGACCAGATCCGCAAGCACCTCGATCAGGGTGAGATCGTGATCGTCGCGGGCTTTCAGGGAGAGACCAGCGAGGGGGACATCACCACCCTCGGACGGGGCGGCTCCGACCTCACTGCCATCGCCTTGGCCTCCGCCGTCGAGGCAGATGCCTGCCAAATCTTCACAGACGTCGACGGCGTCTACACCTGCGACCCGCGCATCGTCCCTACTGCAAAGAAGATCGCGGAGATCTCCTACGACGAGATGCTCGAGATGGCCTCGAGCGGCTCCAAGGTCATGCAGTCGCGATCCGTCGAGTTCGCCAAGAAATTCGGAGTGACCTTCGAGGTCCGCAGCAGCTTCAACAACAACCCAGGAACCACCGTGAAAGAAGAATCCGCAGGAATGGAACAGGTCGTCGTGCGCGGCGTCAGCGTCGAACGCAATCAGGCCAAGGTCACCGTCACCAACGTCCCCGACAAACCGGGATGCGCCGCCCGGCTCTTCACCGCGCTCGCCGATGCGCACGTCATGGTCGATGTCATCGTCCAGAATGTCTCGGCCAGCGGCTCCACCGACATCTCCTTCACGATGAACCGTGATGAACTCGAGAAGATCGGTGATCTCCTCGACCGCGTCGCCGCCGAGATCGGGGCAGGCAAGGTCAGCAAGCAGGATGGCATCGCCAAGCTCAGCGTGGTCGGCATCGGCATGCGCACCCACTCGGGTGTCGCCGCCAAGCTCTTCGACGCGCTCGCCAGAGGGGGGATCAACATCCAGATGATCTCCACCTCCGAGATCAAGATCGCGGTCATCCTTGAGGAGGCCAAGATCGCCGAGGCGGCAAAGCTCGCCCACACGGCATTTGGGTTGGACGCGGCGTAGGCTGAAAATCTTGCGCAGCCGTAACGGATGCGAAGCAACGGCCGGGCAAGCAAGCGCAGAGGCGCGGAGAGATTCAGAGTGAGAAAGGGTTGAGAAGAGAGATGAACTCTCTATTCATCCTTCATGCTCTTCTTGATCTTCATGGTTAATGGATTCCTTTCTCTTTTTCCTGTTTTCCTGAGTTCCCACCTAAAAGCCTCCTGTCAGTTTGAGCCCTCGACGCTCGACACTAGACCCTCGACAGCCCACGCGGGTTGAATGACTCTCGGCTGTTATGACAGCTACCAAGACATCCTCCTCCCTCCTCTCCAAGTGTGCGTGGGCTCTTGTCTCCCTCCTCCTGCTTGTCTCCATTGCCACGATCTCCTTTGTCCGGGGTGAACCGGTCAATGCCCTCTGGCTCGTTGTGGCCGGGGTCTGCACCTTCGCGCTCGCTTACCGGTTCCATGCCGCGTGGTTGCTGGCCGATGTCCTGACGCTGGATCAGGAGAGGCAGACGGCAGCCTCCCGCCATGCCGACGGGAAGGACTTCGTCCCCACGAACCGCTGGGTCGTCTTCGGCCATCACTTTGCGGCCATTGCCGGACCCGGGCCCTTGGTCGGCCCCGTGCTCGCCGCCCAGTTCGGCTATCTTCCGGGCACGCTCTGGATGCTGATTGGCGCCACCCTCGGGGGAGCCGTCCACGACTGCATCATCCTCTTCTGCTCTTCACGCCGGAAAGGCAAGAGCCTCGGGCAGATGGTCTCCGAGGAGGTCGGCCCGTTTGCAGGACTCGTCACGCTGATCGGGGTCGTCTCCATCATGGTGATCCTCCTGGCGGTGCTGGGCCTTGTCGTGGTCAAGGCTCTGGCCGAAAGCCCCTGGGGCCTCTTCACGATCGTGGCCTCCATGCCGATCGCCCTCTGCATGGGTGTGGCCATGCGCTCGGGAAAGATTCATCTCGGACTCATCAGCACGCTAGGAGTAGCGGCACTTCTTCTTTCCGTGGTGGCCGGCCAATGGATCAAGGGATCCCCTCTCGAGCCTTGGTTCACTCTCGACGGACGGACGCTCGCTCTCGGCATCATGATCTACGGGTTACTCGCCTCCGTCCTACCGGTGTGGCTCCTGCTCGCCCCCCGCGACTACCTGAGCACCTTCCTCAAGATCGGAGTCGTTGCCCTTCTCGGCATCGCCATCGTCGCCCTCGCCCCGAAACTCCAGATGCCCGCACTGACCAGATTCATCGATGGCACCGGCCCCGTCTTCGCTGGGAAGGTCTTCCCCTTTGCCTTCATCACGATCGCCTGCGCGGCCGTTTCGGGCTTCCACTCGCTGATCGCTTCGGGCACCACGCCGAAGCTCCTTGCCAATGAAAAGGACATCCGGATCATCGGCTACGGGGCCATGATCACCGAGATGCTGGTCGGCCTGCTGGCGCTGGTTGCGGCCTGCTCGATGGTCCCCGGGGAATACTTCGCGATCAACATGAAGGGAGAGCCCGCCCAGGTCGTTGCCTCCATCACCGCTCAGGGATTCCCGGTCACCATGGCCCAGATGGATGCCCTTGCGGCAAGCGTCGGGGAAAGGAGCATGTTCGGCCGCACCGGAGGGGCCCCGACCTTCGCCGTCGGGATGGCCCAGATGTTCGCCGGGGTGTTCAACAGCCCCGCCGCCACCTCCCTCTGGTACCACTTCGCCATCATGTTCGAGGCCCTCTTCATCCTCACCACGATCGATGCCGGCACCCGGGTCGGCCGCTTTCTGGTACAGGACCTCGCGGGCCTCTTCTGGAAGCCGCTCGCGCGCACTGACTCCGCTCTTGCGGGATGGAGCGCCAGCATCCTTTTTGTAGGCGCCTGGGGATACTTCCTCTACCAGGGAGTCATCGACCCGCTCGGGGGGATCAATTCGCTCTGGCCGATCTTCGGGGTGGCCAACCAGCTCCTGGCAGTGATCGCACTGAGTCTCGGCACCACTGTCCTCCTCAAGATGCGAAAGGAGCGCTACCTCTGGGTCACCATCCTGCCACTCACCTGGCTCCTCGCCGTCACGCTGACGGCTGGATGGCAGAAGATCTTTGCCGCCGACATCCGCCTCGGCTTCCTGAGCGCGGCGAAGCACTTCGAGAAACTCGCCGCGTCGGGCGGTTCCGCCAGGGATCTAGCAGGCTGGCAGCACCAGATCTTCAACAATTACCTCAACGCCGCCGTCACCGCCCTGTTCCTCATCCTGGTCATCCTGATCGTCGCCTCCTGCGCCCACGTCTGGATCCGGCTATTGGCCGGACGGCATGAACAGCATCCCCTGAGGGAAGAGCCAAGCGTGGCCTGAATTACTGGATCACACAGTCGGATGCTATAATTCGTCCATTGTCTTCAACTCTTACCAGCACTTTGATCTTTTGTTCTCGCTGAAGCGGGGTTTTGGCAGCGGAAGGAGTAAAGATTACAGGCAGTGGTATTTTTTTGTCCTCTGTAACAACAGAGCAGAGTGTGCAATCTGAGCTCTGTTGTTTAAGAAGTATATTTTGAAAAGTGCCCGCAATCACATAATCAGTATTCGACCATAAAGCTTCACCCTCTAAATAACTCTCAACAGGGAATGCGACACACTTGTTAAAGTCGTTTTTAGTGAATGATTTTTTTGCAAATCCAAGAGTTAGCAGAAATACAATAATAACTGCGACGCCGCCCCCTAATATAAATAGGTAACTATTTTTTTGTGGTTGTCTCGCCATAGGATTTACTTTTCATGCAAGGTTTTATCGCCAAGTGATTTGATCTTCTCTTTTATTAAGGTGACAGATGGAGCGTTAGAAAGTGCTTGTAGATACCACGCAATAGCCAGCGTAGAGTTTCCACGCGCTTCATATTTTTTACCTTTTGTATAAAAAGAAATAAATTGGGGGCAATCCCCAGCAAGAACAGATTTTTTCTCGAGCACACGCTTGTCTTTATTTAATGGATCCGGAAGCACTTCAAGCTCCATCCATGCATCTGCATTGGCATTCATTTGTTGCAAGGGAGCGCTTTTCTCCAAGGCGGTCTTAACGGTTCTTTCTTTATCTACCAGGTCTTCATATTCTTTTTTCTGCTTCTCGTCTTTTGCCAATGCAATTAACGGGGCAAATTCCCCCATTCGTTGAAATGCTTGGATGTAGTCACTGTCTTTTAATACCTGATCTAATTGCTCTTTGAGTTTTTCACCGGAGAGGGTTTTGTCCTGCGTGTTTGAAATTGCTTCTGCAACCTCTTTATCAATTGGCGCTCGCTTGCGTGCAGCATCAAGCAAAGCTTCTGCTCCCTGTAAATCACCAACGCGCATTGCTACTTCAGCTATTTTTATCCAAAGGAGAGCTTTCTCTCTATTCTCTTTCGCAAATGACTTTAGATCCTGCACCCCTACATCTGAAGATTCCTGCTCCATTTTATCAGAAAGACTCTGAATTTCAGGCCAGTTCTTGCTATTCACCGCTTCCATCAATTGTCGTATCGTTTTGGTATATTCATGGATTTTCTGACGCTCTTCGTATGGAAAGGTTTGTAGTTCTGGTTGGTATTTCGCTGTTGAAACCATCTTACGAAGAAGACTCTCCGCTGCACTCATCTGTTTCGTCTTAAGCATGTTTTCAACCGATGCTCTATCTGTTTTGGCATCCCTAATTCTATTGAGGAGAAAACTCTCCAATCCGGTAATCGTGCTAATCATCGGTAGCCCCTGCGATGCCGTAGCACCAGCTGATGTAGGGGCGGCTTGAGGAGATGCAGCTGAGCTTCCGCCAGAATTGGCGCCACCATTACCTGCCCCGCCATTGTTTGATGTTCCTCCGGAATAAGCTTTGTCCGAAAGGGACATATCACCTCCTGGAAAAACATTTCTATAAAAACCACAGGCAATCAAGGCATGAATGTACCTCTGCTGCGCTGCAAGCTGAACAATAAACTGCTGAAACTCCAACTTCCTTAAAGGCGTGTTAACAAAATTTCTAAACCCCTGCTTTTCTTTCACCAATTCAGCGATTTGTTCCTTAACTCTATCTGTTTGCTCAAGCAGGCTGGCCTGATCTTTATCGTTCGTAAATGGTTTCCCGGTGAGCGGATTTATCTTTCCACCTTGATTATAATTCCACTGCAATCGATCTCTTTCTTTTTCCATTTGTGATATGGAATTGTTGATTTGGGCCATTCTGGCCGCATCATCCCTTGCGCTCCCCTCTTTAGCGCTCCATTGGCTCATAATGGTTCTGCAAATTCCCTCGTCTTCTTCAAAATCACCCATTTTATTAAGAATCTCTCCTGCTTTGACCGGATTCACTGTGTCTCCAGTTGTTCGTGCCAGATACGGACTTGAAGGAGTGAGTTGATTAAGCGCCTCCTTTAGTTGTCCATAATAGAGAACCGATCGATTCACATCCTTTGAGGGAGCATTGATAAAACTATTGTAATCTGAAGGAAGATTTGCGGGAGTGACGGCATCTGCCGATGCATCCATAAGTTTCTTTTGGAGTTTCAAGACACCCTCCTTGAACTCTGCCTCCTCTCTTTCCAACTTGCGCGCTTCTTTTGCAATGCGAAGCTTTTCCATCTCAACACTCTCAAACGAATTCACCACCACCGACCCAGGAGGGGTTGCAATCATGCTTGCCGGGTTTGCGGGAGAAATGTCCGCCGCAACTACGCCGCACATGGTTGCTGCAATCATGAGAATCCAGCCGGCAGCGTGCTGGAGGGATTTTTTGCTTAAGTGTATCACAATTGGGGAAAACAGTTCAGATGAGTTACTCCGCATTACTAGTCAATGCCAGCAAAAAAGCCCCGGATTGCTCCGGGACTTTTCGTTGCTTGGTTGGAGATCGGGTTATTCGCTCTTCTCCTCCTTGGGGTCTTTTATCTTTTTTAGAGCGACCTTGCTGGGCACTTCGAGATACTTCCAGAAACTGGTTGCGTCTGTAGGTTCCGCCATGGGGGCATGGCCCGATAGCGCCAATACAGAGAAGCGGCCTTAATCTATCTATCCTTATTCCAGGATTTCCAAACCCGCTTTCTTCCCGTGCTTCTCCGCGGCGGCGGTGAGGAGATCCCTGATGGCCTTGATCGTGCTGCCACCCTTGCCGATCAAGCGACCGACGTCGCTCTGGCGCATGGAGAGAAGGTAAGTGGTCTTCTCCCCGTCCTGCCGATGGGTGATCGCCACCTCATCGGGGTTTTCGACGAGTTGCTGCACCACGTAGCGCAGAAACTCGTCCATGGGAAATCAATCAGGCAGCGGCACCCGAGGCCTTCCTGGCCTTGGTGATGAAGCTCTGTACCGTCTGGGAGGGACGGGCTCCGACGCTGAGCCAATACTCGGCGCGCTCGAGGTTGATCTTGTGGTTGTCACCGGCCTGCTTCGGGTCGTAGTGACCGATGAGTTCGATGAACTTGCCGTCACGCGGGCTGCGCTGGTCGGCCACCGCGATGCGGTAGAAAGGATGGTTGCGGGCGCCTTCGCGGCGGAGTCGGATTGCTACTGCCATGGGAGTCGGGTCGGTAAGGAGTTATTTGGGTCGAGGCCGGGCATTCCGCCGGAGGCGAAACGTGACATCATTTTTTTCATTTTTCCTGTGTTCTTGGCCAGTTTTTTCATCTGACCAAACCTCAGGAGGAGGCTGTTGACCTCAGTGACTGAATTTCCACTGCCGCGGGCGATTCGCTGGCGACGGCGCGCGTTGAGGATCTCGGGGCGCTTCCGTTCGCCGGGCGTCATGGATAGAATGATCGCCTCGACTCGCTGCAGTTCTTTTCCGTTCACTGCGGGACTAGGGAGATTAGCGGCACCGGGGAGCATGCCAAGCAGATTTTCGAGGGGGCCCATCCGCTTGATCATCCGCAACTGGCTGAGGAAATCCTCCAGATCGAAGGAGGCGCTCTTCATTTTGGCCTCCAATCGGCCCATTTCCTCCATCTCGACGGCCTCGGCCGCCTTCTCGACAAAGCTGACGATATCCCCCATCCCGAGGATCCGCCCGGCCAGCCTCTCGGGGTGGAACGGCTCGAACTGCTCCACTTTCTCCCCGACGCCGGCGAACTTGATCGGTTGTCCGGTCACCGACCTGAGGGAGAGGGCGGCGCCACCCCGGGCATCGCCGTCGAGCTTGGTCAGGATCAGGCCGGTGAGGCCGAGGGCGGCATGGAACTTCTCGGCGACGCTTACCGCCTGCTGACCGGTGGCTGCATCGCAGACCAGTAGAATCTCCTGGGGGCGGAGCAGTTCCTTAAGGTGAACGAGTTCCCCGACGAGCGAGTCGTCGATCTCACGGCGCCCGGCGGTGTCGTAAATCTCGACATTGCCCCCCTGGGTCTCGCACCAGGAGAGGGCTCTCCGGGCTGCGGCCAGGACATCCTTTTCCGAGGGATCGGGACGAAAGACCGGCACCTCGATCTGTTCACCCAGAGTGGCGAGTTGGTCGATGGCGGCGGGACGGACCAGATCGAGGGCGACCAGCAGGGGGGAGCGCGGGGTCTCACCCTTGAGGGTGCTGAAGAGTCCGGGGTTCTTGAGGAGACGGGCGAGCTTGGCCGAGGAGGTCGTCTTGCCGGCGCCGTTGAGGCCGACCACGAGAATCCTGGTCGGCTTGCCGAAATTGATCGGGGAGGCATCCCCGCCGAGGAGTGCCGTCAGCTCATCCTGGAAGATTTTGACGATCTGCTGACCTGGGGTGACGCTCTTGAGGACCTCCTCACCCAGCGCGCGCTGCTTGACCTTCTCGATGAACTCCTTCGCCACGGTGAAGTGGACGTCGGCATCGAGCAGGGCGAGGCGCACCTCCCTCAGCGCATCGGTGATGTTCGACTCGGAGAGCCGTCCATGACCACGGAGGTTCTTGAAGGTCTGCTGGAGCTTTTCTGAAAGGGTGGAGAACATGGATGAGGGAAGTCGAGCGACGAGGGACGAGAGTCGAAAGTTGATACAATTAACCCAAGACTCCGGAACTTTCCACCTCCGACAGTGTCACCGGAGCCGAGCAGGTGAAGTTCTCGCAGCGGTAGAGGGCCGCTTTCCCATCGACGGGTTTCATGCCGGCAAGGGAGGGAACCCGTTCCGCAAGCCAGGCCTGTCCCTCTCCCCCATCCGCCAGGAGGATGACCTGATCGGGATGGAATCCCTTCCGGGCCGATGCGATCAATGCCTTCGTGTCGGCTGCACCGGGTGCGCCCGCAATCACGATCTGGCGCCCCGAAGAGAGGCTCGATCCCAGGGCGACGAGTAGCTGCGGGACCGCGGCCGGCATGGAGTCGAGCGTCCGACCGGAGAGAGTAAAGATCCGTTCCGCTTTCGCCGCCGCGGCCTCATCGCCGAGCATCCTCGAGAAGCGCAGGAGATTGAGCGCCGCCACGGAATTTGCCGAGGGCTCCGCCCCGTCATAGTCTTCCTTGAGACGCACGAGGAGATGAGGGTCCCCCTCGGCACTGCTGAAATAGCCCCCCTCCCGCTCATCCCAGAAGAGACGATCCATGATCCCCTGCAGATCGACCGCCCACTGCAGCCAGCTGATCGAAAATGTCGCCTCGTAGAGATCAAGGAGCCCCTGGATCAGGAAGGCATAATCCTCGGCAAATCCGGTCTCGAGCACCTTCCCCTCGCGCCAACTGCGCCGCAGTTCGCCTGATACAGGATCGGTGAGATGCCCCTTGATGAAATCCGCCGCGATGACTGCGGCCTCGACATAACCATCATCGCCCATGGCCGCCCCGGCCCGGGCAAAGGCGGAGATCATCAGACCGTTCCAAGCGCAGAGGATCTTGTCGTCGAGGTGCGGACGAGGACGCTTCTCACGGATCTCCGCAAGGATCCGTCGGGACTGCTCCAGTGAACGGATCGCCACCTCTTCGGAGAGGCCGACTGCGGCCGCACTTTCCCCGATGAAAGCCTGCTCCATGAGCACGTTCTTTCCCGCCAGTTCCCCATGCGGATCGCTCGATGGATCGACATTCCCCCCGGCAAGCACGCCGTAATGACGGCAGAAGAGAGCCGCGGCTTCGGGTGAAAGCGCCTCCTCGATCTCATCCTTGGTCCAGACAAAGAAAGCCCCCTCGGCATGCTCGCTCGATCCGTGCCTGAGCAGACTGTCGGCATCCTCGGCCGAATGAAACCCTCCCTCCGGAGCCGTCATCTGCCGCCGCACATAATCGAGGATGTCCCGGATAATGGCCTCCTGCTCCTCCCCGCCTGACATCTGCCAGGTCTCCAGATAGGCGATGGCCAGTTGCGCCTGATCGTAGAGCATCTTCTCGAAATGAGGCACATGCCAGAAACGGTCCACCGAGTAGCGGTGAAACCCGCCTCCGAGGTGATCATGGATTCCTCCTGCAGCCATGCGCTTCAACGTTTCGTGAACCATACGGAAACAACGCGCACCTGTCGTTTTGTCCGAGCCTTCTACCCGGCAGGCTTCCCGAAACAGGAAATAGAGAACCGAGGGGCGGGGGAACTTCGGAGCGGATCCGAATCCCCCCCATTGCTCGTCGTAGGTTCGCAGGAAGTACTCCGTGGCACGATTCAGCGGCCCCTCACCGGGAGCTCTTCGGGAAACCTCCGACCTCGCGCTCTCCTGCAGGGCTGCAAGCGAACGCGATGCCTCCGCTTCGATCTTCTCCGGACTCTCCTTCCAGAGTCCCGCAATCTGCAGCAGGATCGAGGGGAACCCTGCACGGCCATGCCTGTCCTCGGGAGGAAAGTAGGTGCCGCCGAAGAAGGGCTTCAACTCCGGGGTAAGCCAGACGCTCATCGGCCACCCGCCGCTTCCCGTGAGGCCCTGCACATAGGCCATGTAGAGCCGGTCGACATCGGGACGCTCCTCGCGATCGACCTTCACGTTGATGAAGTGCGCATTCATCACCCGCGCGATCTCCGGACTCTCGAAGGACTCATGGGCCATCACATGGCACCAGTGGCAGGTCGAATAGCCGACCGAGAGGAAGATCGGCTTCCGCTCGCGACGCGCCCGGGCGAACGCCTCCTCACCCCAAGGATACCACTCCACGGGATTCTCCGCATGCTGGAGGAGGTAGGGGGAGGTGGTGGTGGAGAGGGAATTCATTATACAGGGCTATTGGTCCTTGGACTATTAGACTATTGGCTCAAAGGCATCAGATGGGTCACCCAACAGTCTAAAAGACTAACAGCCCAAAAGTCCTCTCTACGAAAGCAGATCCGGCTGTGATTCCACGACGCGGTTTCTCGGCGTGGGGAGGCCGAGCTTCTGATAGGCCTTGGGCATGGCGACGCGGCCCTGCGGGGTCCTGGAAAGATACCCCTGCATGATGAGGTAGGGCTCATGGACATCCTCGAGCGTCCCAGCCTCCTCGCCGACGGCGACCGCGAGCGAATTGAGACCCACGGGGCCGCCGCCGAATTTATGGATGAGCCCCTCGATGATCCTCTGGTCCATCTCGTCGAAGCCTTCGGCATCGATGTCGAGCATCTCGAGCGCCTTGGATGCGGAGTCCCTGTTCACGATGCCGCCGGCGCGGACCTGTGCATAGTCACGGACCCAGCGCAGGAGATTGTTGGCGATTCGCGGTGTGCCCCGTGAGCGACGGGCCACCTCGAGCGCCCCCTCGTCATCAATCTGCATCCCAAGGAGTCCGCCGGTGCGAAGGACGATTTTCCGAAGCTCCTCGGCCTCGTAGTAATCGAGACGGCAGTTCATCCCGAAACGGGAGCGCAGGGGTGAGCTGATCATGCCGGCGCGGGTGGTCGCCCCGATCAGGGTGAATCGGGCGAGGTTGAGCCGGACGCTGCGGGCATTCGGCCCCTGGTCGATCATGATGTCCACGCGGAAATCCTCCATCGCCGGGTAGAGGTACTCCTCGATCGCGGGCTGCAGCCGGTGGATCTCGTCGATGAAGAGGACACCGCCCCGCGGCATCGTGGTGAGGAGGCCGGCAAGGTCGCCGGCCTTCTCAATGGTCGGGCCGCTCGTGGTGCGGACCTCGGCTCCCATGGCATTGCCCAGGATGTAGGCGAGGGTTGTCTTGCCGAGGCCGGGAGGACCGCTCAGCAGGATGTGCTGGAGCGGTTCGTCACGCTGCCGGGCCGCCTCGACAAGAAGCATCAGGCGCTCGATGGTCTTCGGTTGCCCGCAGAACTCCTCGAACATCGGGGGTCGCAGCGAGACATCGAACGGGGTGTCGGGCGACTCGGGGTCGATGGAAAAATCTTCGGAGTTCATGGATGGTCTGGATTAGGGAATCGCTGCTTCCTTAGCGGCTTCCCAATGCCTCCTCAAAGGCGGAGAGGCCCGCACGGATCCCGTCAGGATCGCGCAGGAGGGAGGTGCCGACAAGGGCCGCATGGAAGCGGGTGGCCACCGAGGCGATATTGCCGGCATCCAGCCCGCTCTCGGCGACCCGGATCGTTCCCCCGGGAAGGCGATCGACGAGTTCGAATGTGTCGAGCCTGATGCTGAAATCTTTCTCCGAGGATCCGCTCGATCCGACGAACGCCTCCGATCCCACGGGCGCCTTGAAGCGGCGGCTGTTGATTCCGACGATCCGTGCGCTTTTCGGAAGCGCCGCCACCTCCGCCTCGTCGTGCACCTCGAAGAGGGCCTCCATGCCGAGTTCCAGGGTCAGTTCATGGAATCCCTTGAGCCGGGCCGCATCAAGGACGCTGGCCATGAGGAGGATCGCATCGGCACCGAATGCCCTCGCCTCGCGGATCTGGTACTCGCCGATGATGAAATCCTTCCGAAGCACCGGCTTGGAGACCTGATTGCGGATGGAGCGGAGCCGCTCCATGCTTCCACCGAAGTGACGGCTGTTGGTGAGAACCGAGAGGGCGCGCACCGAACCGCTCTCCTCGTAGGCCAAGGGTGCCTCCGCGACATTTTCGGCACGCATCGGACCGACGCTCGGGGAGCATCCCTTGATTTCCGCGATCAGCCCGAAGCCTTGCTCCAGGGCGTCGGGCAACGGACGCACCGGCGGGGCATCGGCAATCATCCCGCGCAGATCAGACTCGGGGCGGAGACGCTTCGCCCCGGCAACCTCCTCCCGCACGTCGGCAAGAATCCGGTCAAGGATGGTGGGTGTGGCTGGGACCTGCATAAGAGACACCCTTTCTACCCCGTCACGCCCGTTCCTCAAACTTCAAATAAGCCCATTGAATGAAACGCCATCATTGTTCTTCAAGTAACTCAAGGGGCGCAGCAAGAATGGAGGCTCCTTGTCCCTTCATTCCTCTTTGACCCTAGGGGCGGTCTCCTGTAAGCCGTTTCAAGTGGTTTTCCACCCCTCCATGCATTCCCTGAATCAGTGCGCGCCACCGTCCCCCGTTGAGGAGAGGATCTTTCAAGGGGTGGCCGTGGCCCCCGGCATCGCCGAGGGGAAGGTGATGATCCACTTCCAGGAGGAGGAGAACATTCCCTTCCGGGATCTTCAGCCGGAGGAATTGGATGCGGAAGCGGCTCGTTTCGAGGCGGCTCTGCTTGCAACCCGCACGGAGCTGATCGGGCTTCAGGAGCGCCTCTCCCAATCCGCCACCGCAAGCGATGCGGGCATCTTTGACGCCCATCTGCTGGTGCTGGAGGACCCCAGCCTGATCGACGAAGTGCTCAACGGCATCCGCCGGGAGAAGCACAATGCCGAGTTCGTCTTCCAAGGCGTTTCCCACAAGTTCATCAAGACACTCTCCGCGATCGACGATCCCTACCTCAGGGAAAGGGCCATCGATCTCGAGGATGTGACCCGACGCGTGATCAGGCACCTGCTCGGCAAATCGGGCCAGCGCCTTGCCGGCCACGACCGCAGCCACATCATCGTGGCGGATGAGCTGACCCCCTCCGACACCGCCACGCTGAACCGCGAGAATGTCGCGGGATTCATCACGGAGAAGGGAAGCAAGACATCCCACACAGCGATCATGGCCCGATCACTCGGGATACCGGCCGTGGTGGGACTGGAGGACATCTGCACCCTGCTGGAGAGCGGTTGCGTCGTCCTCATGGACGGCTACAGCGGCAAGGTCTTCCTCAACCCCTCCCCTTCCACACGCGCCGCCTACCAGGCGCTGGCCGAGCAGAAGGAGCATGTCGAGGAGAGGCTCGAGAGCCTGCGTGAAACCGACTCCGTGACCACCGACGGACGGCGGATCACGCTTGCGGCGAACATCGAACTCCCCGAGGAACTCGACGAAGTCTCCGCAAGCGGCGCCGATGGCATCGGCCTCTACAGGACGGAATTCCTTTATTTCAACCGCACCGTTCCGCCCGACGAGGAGGAACAGTATGCCGTCTACAGACACGTGGCCGAGCGGGTGGCCCCGCACGGCGCCATCATCCGGACACTCGATATCGGCGGCGACAAGCCGACGGAATGCCTCGACCTCGGTCACGAGGAGAACCCCTTCCTCGGATGCCGCGCGATCCGCTTCTGCCTCAACAACCCTGAAATCTTCAAGACCCAGCTGCGCGCCATCCTGAGGGCTGGCCTCCACGGAAACCTCAAGATGATGTTCCCAATGATCTCGGGACACGAAGAACTGTTGCATGCCAAGATGCTGCTGAACGAGGCGGCCGAGGAGCTCCGCGCCAAAGGGGTGCCCTTCCAGGATGACATGGAGCTGGGCCTCATGATCGAGGTGCCCAGCTCCGCGATCATGGCCGACAAGCTGGCCCGCGAGGTCTCCTTCTTCAGCATCGGAACCAACGATCTGCTCCAGTACCTCATGGCCGTTGACCGGGGGAACGAACGCATCGCCCACCTCCACGATCCGGCCAATCCCGCCGTCGTCCGCATTCTCAAGATGGTGGTCGACGCCGCCCATGCTGCCGGGATCTGGGTCGGCGTCTGCGGCGAACTGGCCGGAGACATCGAGTTCACCCCCCTTCTCGTGGGACTCGGCATCGACGAACTCAGCACCAGCGCCTCGCTCGTACCGCGCGTCAAGAAGGCGATCCGCAGTCTCGATCTGTCAGCCTGCCGGGAGGTGGTCACCCATGCCCTCTCCGGGGAACGGGCCGCCGAGATCTATGCGCGCACGACCGGGCTCGCCCGCGCGCGCTATCCAGACCTATTCTGAACCGACACCGCGCCATGAAGATCCTCTCCCTGACCAAGCTCCCCCTCCTTGCCACATTCCTCCTGCTCCCCTGCTTGACTGCCACCGCGGCACCCGCCTCGGATCAGGCCGGATCGTCATCCTCCACCACATCGGGTGGCAACACTCTGGAATACAAGATGGTCTCCGGGTTGAAGCAGCCCTTCAACGACGACCTCAAGTACCAGACCTCCAAGGGATGGACCCCGGTGGGAGGGGTCTCGGTGACCTCCTGGAACAACGATCTCTACTTCGCCCAGCTCCTGAGCCGTCCTGCCGGCTCTGGCCAGTAGTCGACGTTATTCAGTCGCCGCCTTCAACACGGCGGCGGCGATATCGCGGCTCGCGGCGGGCTTGGAGAGACTCCGTAGATTTCCCTTCCATCGCTTCCAGGTGGAACCATCCGCTGCAAAAACCTCCTCCACCGACGCCGCGAGCGCCGCAGGATAGTGTGCGGCGAGGCGGCCGATGTCGCGCCGCTCGATGAGCTCAATGTTCCCCTCCTCCTGACCCGGCACGACATGACTGACCATGATGGGGCACTGGGCGGCCATGGCTTCATGGACGATGGCCCCGCCCGCCTTGCCGATGTAGAGATGATGGGAGCAGAGGAGTTCGGGAATCTTGTCGGTCCAACCGATCAGATGGGTCCTCACCCCGTCGATCACCCCGGAGTCCGTGAGCGCCGCATGCAGTCCCTTGAGACGGCCGGTGACGACGGTGATCTCGGTATCCGGGAGCTTTTGGAGTTCCCGGATCACCGCTATGGAATGCTCGGATCGCGACGAGGGAAGGAAGAGCAGCCTCTTCGCGCCTTGAATCACCGGTTCCAGCGGCTTGAGCGAGGCAAGGCGCGGGGTCACGGGGAAGCCGAGCACCCGGAGGAAGCGCTCCTCCACCCCTCCGTGTTGGAGCACCGACCGGGTCTCCTCGTCGGCAAGGATGAAGGCATCGCTTCCGGCACGGTACCAGGAGGAGTTGATCGCGGTGGAATCGGTCACGATGGTGAGCAGCGGGACAGCGGAAGGGCCGTGACCGCGGCGCTTGAGTTCGCGCAGGAGATAGGAGTAGAGCGGATAGGTCGAGACGATCGCATCGGGGCGGAATTCCCCGACGATGCGCCGGGTCGCCTCACGCAGGTTGCCCGCAAGGGGGAGGGTCGACTCCAACCTGCCGGGCTTGTCGAGCATCGTGAAGATCGCGCTCCAGATGAAGGGGTATTTGTTGATCGCAAGGCTGTAGCCGGCCTGCAGCACCTTGGTGAAACGCGGCACCGTCTCCAGATAGACATCCACCACCTTCACCTCCACGCCCTGATGTTCGTTGAGAGCCTCGGCGATGCACCGGGCGGCGGTGTTGTGACCTTCGCCGAATCCGGCGGTCAGGATGAGGATGCGGGGCATGGGGAAGAGGGAGGCTGTTAGCGGTTTAGGCTGTAGGCTGTTAGGTCAGAGGCATGGGGAAAAAGGCTTTGCGAGAGGCGTTCGGAAATCCTTATCCGCTCCACTTGCTAGATTCCTGTTTTCCTGTTTTCCAGATTAATCCGCAGACACGCTTACTTCGTGAAAAGATAGTGGGAGACGAGCCATTCCTCGCCGTTGCGGTATCCCCACAGTTCTGCGCACGACATGAAGAAGATCCGCCAATAGGCGCGCCACTTGGCCGCGTCCTTGATCCCGTAGGTTTTTTCCAGGATCGGCGTGATGGCCTTCCTGTTGGCATCCATGGCCTGCAGCCAAGCCTCGGAAGTCCGGGCGTAGTGCGTCCCGCTCACCTTCCAGTGATGCTCGATCTTCAGATCGTTCTGGAAGTAGAGCAGCAGGTCATGGGAGGGCATGGTTCCACCTGAGAAAAAGTAACGCGTGATCCAGTCGGAGGGATCCTTCCCCTCGAAATGATAGGAAAACTCACGGTGGGTGAAGATATGCACGAAGAGCTTCCCTTCGGGGTTGAGCCATCCGGCGATCCGCTTCATCAGCTCCCGGTAGTTCTTCATGTGCTCGAACATCTCGACGGAGACCGCGCGGTCGTAGGTGCCCGCCTCGGGAGGGACGAAGGTGTTCATGTCGGCCGTGATGATCCGGACATTGTAGAGCTCGCGGCGCTGCGCCTCCGCCTCGATGTGAAGACGCTGGGTGTAGGAGTTGGACACCGCCGTGATAGCGGAGTTCGGGTAGTGCTCGGCCATCCAGAGCGTGAGCGATCCCCAGCCGCAACCGAGCTCGAGGATCTTCTGGCCATCCTTGAGTTCCGCCCGCTTGCAGGTGAGCTCGAGCATCGCCTCCTCGGATTCCGCGAAGGTGGTGTTCACGGAAGGCCAGTAGCCGCTGCTGTATTTGAGGCGGGGCCCGAGGACGTTGAGGTAGAACTCCGTCGGCACTTGATAATGCTGCTCGTTGGCATCGGCCGTGTTGATCGCGATCGGGGAAGCATCGAGTCCCGCACGGAATTCCGCGAAACGCGCATCCCTCGACTCGAGATCACCAGCCCCCTCCTCGCGCAGTTTTGCGGAGAGGAGATGGCGGATCCCGGAGCGTATCAGCGGGTCGGGCACAAGGCCGGTGGAGAGAAGGGTGTCGAGTTTGCTCATGAGCGGTGTGATTTAGGAATCCAGGGAATGAAGGGGCTGGTGACGCGCTGATAGGCCCGGTAGGCATCCCCCTTCGAGCGGAGCGACTGCTGCTCCGTGTAGGGAATACCCGTGACCCGCAGGAGGAAGAACAGCATCAGTGCGGGGGCGAAGATCGTGGTCCATCCCCACGGTGCGGGTAATGCAAAGAGAAAGAAGGCGACCCAGACAAGCCACTCGAAGAAGTAGTTGGGGTGACGGGAGTAGCGCCACAGGCCGGAATCGCAGACCTTGCCGCGATTGGCCGGATCGGCCTTGAAGGCGGCGAGTTGCCGGTCGGCCAGTGTTTCCCCGCCAAGCGCAACGAGCCAGAGGGCACAACCTAGCCATTCGGCGAATCCCAAGTGGAGGCGCGGATCAACATTGGCAAGCAAACACGGGATGCTCAGCACGGCGAGCAGCAGTGCCTGCGCCTGGAAGAACCAGAAGAAGAACAGGTTCTCCCGGCCGGCAACCGCACGGCGGAGTTCCCGATAACGCCCATCCTCCTCGGGGTGATGCCCCATGACGCGCTTCCAGAGATGGCGTCCGAGCCGGACGCTCCACAGCACCACCATCAGCGTGATCAGGTTCTGGCGTGCGGGTTCCCCGTCCGCGAAGAGACGGTAAAGCAGGGCCAGTGGCGCAAACCCGAGCGCCCAGGCGATGTCGACGATGCCGGCATTGCCGATGCGCACGGAAATCCTCCAGACCACCGCCATCAGAAGGCTGGAGAGCCCCAGTCCGATCAGGAAGAGTGTCGCAGGACTCATCACTTGGAGCGACCGGGCGACGTCGGCTTCTCCCGATGGTGGCCCAGATCATAGGCCGGGGAGTGGATGTCGAGGTTGTCGGGTCGCGTGTAGACGGCCTGCGCCACCGAGATATGCCGCGTGCCGAATCCCGCCTCGCAATAGCAGAGGTAGTAGAGCCACTTGCGGATGAAGGCCTCGTCGTAACCGAGAGCCTTGACCTTGGGCAGCGCGGTCAGGAAGGCCTCGCGCCACTCCTTGAGCGTGCGGGCGTAGAAGGGGGTCATGTCCTCGTAGTCGAGGAGGTTGAGATCCCCGGTGGTATTCATCGCCTCGGTGATCCGTCTCATCGACATCAGGAGCGACCCGGGGAAAATGTGCTTCTGGATGAAGTCCACCCCGTCACGCAGGATTGGATACTGATTGTCGGGACAGAGGATCATCTGGAGTCCGAGCAGACCGCGGGGGGCGAGCAGATCCGAGACCTTGCCGAAGAACGTCTCCACATAGCGGTCGCCGACCGCTTCGAGCATCTCGATGGAGACGATCTTGTCGAAGCGCCCCGTCAGGTCCCGATAGTCGCAGAAAATCACCTCGACGAGATCCGAGACACCGGCCTCCTCGACACGTGCCGCAGCCTCGCGGAACTGCTCCTCGCTGATCGTGGCCGCCGTGACGCGGCATCCATAGTTCTTGGCTGCATGGATGGCGAATCCTCCCCAACCGCATCCGATCTCCAGCACCATGTCGTGGCCGGAGAGTTGAAGCTTCCTGCAGAGCTGATCCCACTTCTTGCGCTGAGCCTCCTCCATCGAAAGCTCCGGCGGGTCGTAATAGGCCGACGAGTAGGTCATGGTCGGATCGAGCCAGAGCTTGAAGAAATCGTTGCCCAGATCGTAGTGCTCGCTGATGTTGTCGCGGCTCTTCTTCTTGCTGTTGGGCCTGAGCGCGTGGCCGACCCGGTTGAGCAGGCCGAGCAGATCAAAGGCGCCGGGCGTCCGCGATTCGCGCGTCCGCACTCCGGCAAGGTAATCCCCGTTGAGGATGAACCAGGCCAGCGTGCGCGTGAGATCGGAGGTCTCCCACTCGCCGGCAAGATACGATTCGGCGAAACCGATCGGGCCGAAGAGGACACAGCGGCGGTAGAAGTTCTCATCGCGCACCGTCAACTCCGCTTGCAGTTCCTTGCCAAGCCCCCCGAAGAGGCGACGGGATCCGCCCGGCATCGTGAACCTCAGTTCCCCGCGTCGGGCACGGGAGAAGGCATCGAGGACCAGCTTGCGGTAAAGTTTTTCAGTAAAAGCCATGGATGGATACAGTATCTTCCCCGATCAGAGGGCGGAGGGCCAGCCTTCAGTCACGGGGGGGAGGAAGCGAGGGGATTAGGCTGATGGCTGTTAGTCTGTTAGGGCCGAATCAAATACGCTGCTGATAGGCCATGAGAAGCACGGAGGCGGGAACTTGTCTTTTGCACGGAAGGGGCTAGGTATCGAACATTCCTTCCCCGCCATGAACCCCCTTCAGATCCTCCTTGCGATCCTGCTCTTCGGAGCGGGTGCCACCGTCGGTGGCGTTGCCGGTTTCCGTTACGCGAAATCCTCGCCCATGACATCCCCGACGGCTCCCAGATCCGAAGCATGCGTTCCACCGCCGGGGTCTGGTACCCACGAAAATAACAAGACGATCAATCTTGCCACGGCTGACAAGGAGGCAGTCGCAACCAATGCAACTTCTTCGGGGCTGGGATTCATGGAAAGCATCACAAAATCGAAGTCGGAAGGAAATCAGATGAAGCGTTTTGCTGCTTGGAATGAAGCCGATCAGGCACTCGATCCCGCCAGGATAGGCCAAGCTCTCTCCGAGGTGGATGCCATGAGGGATTCCCAGGAAAGGATGCAGCTGCGGATCATGCTCCTCTCCCGATGGGGGGAGAGCGATCCCAGGGCGGCGCTCGCCTACGCACAGGGGCTTGGAAGCGCGATGGAAAAACAACAGGCTATCAGTTCCGTGCTGAGTTCCTGGGGAGCAAAGGATTTCACTGCGGCAAAAGCCTGGGTGGAAACCCTGGCGCCCGGAGCACTTCGGAATCAGCTCCTGCAAACCCTCGCCTTCGGATTGGCCCAGAAGGACCCTGCGGCAGCCGTGGAATTTTCTTCCTCACTTCCTGGTGCAGAGCGGGACGGGGCTCTCGCCATGGCTATCAACTCTTGGGCATCTAAAGACGGCGATGCGGCGATTGCCTATGTCGCCCAACTCCCCGCAGGTGCCAAGAAGAACCGTGCGTTCCAGTCTTTGCTCAACACGCTTTCCCATAAGGATCCTGCCAAGGCGATTCTCCTGCTCGACCAGATCCCTTCCGGACAGCAACTCGACCAGTCCCTAACTCAAATCGGATCCTCTTGGGCCCGAAACGATCCGAAAGCTGCACTCGCCTGGGCGAATCAACAGAACGATCCCCAAGTGAAGTCCCTCATCCTCAAAGGAGTAATCCAATCCATGTCCCAGAATGATCCGAAGGGTGCGTTGGAGCTGGCCCAGTCGCTCCCGGCCGGCAATGCGCGGGAAAACAGCATCCAATCCGCTCTCTTTCAAATGGCCCAAACCGATCCACAAGGCGCAATCGGCTACGCGATGAATCTCCCACCAAGCGACAGCAAGATCAACTATATCAGCAATCTGGCATCTCAATGGGCAAGAAATGATCAACAGGGCGCCCTTGCTTGGTACAATTCCCTGACTAATCCAAAGATTAAGGATCAGGTCGTGGGCAACCTTATTGGCAGTCTTTATTCCAACGACCAACAGGCTGCTCTGAATATACTCAACTCACTCCCGGAGGGGTCTCCCAGTCGCAGGGACGCGGCAACTGGGATCGCCTTTTCGCTGATGCATAACGACCCCCAAGGCGCGGTTGACTTTGTCCAATCCCTACCCGCAGGAAAATCCAAAGATCAGGCGGCGTTGAACCTGAGCATGAACATCGCCCGGAACGATCCTCAATTAGGCATCACTGTGGCCTCGGGAATCACGGATGCCAACGGGCGTTCCATGGCACAGCAAAATGTCGTGAGAACGTGGATGAGGAACGACTCCGTAGCCGCAACCCAATGGGTCAATTCCTCCTCCCTGCCGCAGGATATGAAGAACCGTCTTCTCCAGCAGAAGTAGGGCGCCCTTCTCTCCGCGACTTTGCGCCCTTGGCGTGAAACTTCCTAACCCTGTCGCTTGAGAAGCGATTCACTAAGCTCGCGGAGTCGTTCACCGCGAGCACCCAGCGGATAGAGTGCCCGCAGGGCAGCACGGGTCTGTTTCACGGCTTCCTTGCGCGAGGCCTTGAGGCCGATCACGGCGGGGTAGGTCGCCTTGGAGGCCTTGAGATCTTTTCCCGCGCTCTTGCCGAGCTGCTCGCTTGTCGCCGTCACATCGAGGATGTCGTCCTGAATCTGGAAGGCGAGGCCGAGCGCCTGTCCGAATTCGGTGAGTGCCTTGAGTTGCGCGGGCGTGGCGTTCGCCACCATGGCGCCAAGCCGGAGTGGGAGGACGATCATCGCGGCCGTCTTCCTTTCGTGGATGAAGCGCACCTCGCGGATCGTGAGTCTCTTCCCCTCGGCCTCGAGGTCGGCAACCTGACCGGCGATGAGTTGCAGGCTGCCCGCAGCGTCGGCCGTCTCCCCGAGGAGAAGGGAGAGAGGGTAACGCTTGGCGGGCTGGATCCCCGCGATCAGACCGAAGGCCCGGGTGAGCAGGGCATCGCCGGCAAGGACGGCAACGCCCTCGCCGAAGACCTTGTGCGAGGTGGGTCGGCCGCGACGGAGATCGTCGTCGTCCATGCAGGGAAGATCGTCATGGATGAGCGAGTAGGTGTGGATCAGTTCCACCGCGCAGGCGGCGGGCAACACACCCGTCGGATCCTTGGCGCCGCATGCCTCGGCGGCGGCCAGGGCGAGAATGGGGCGCAGGCGCTTGCCGCCCGCAAGCAGGCTGTAGCGCATCGCCTTGTGAATGGTCGCGGGGCGGACCGACGCCGCGGGCACGGCGCGGGCCAGTGCCTGCTCGACGAGCTTCCGGCGCCGTTCCAGATAAAGGGAAAGGCCGTCCGCTTGTGGGCGGACGGCCTTCCGGGAAGTCATGATGAATGACCTCTTAGAGGGTCTTGCAGAAGTCCTCGAAGCGGTCGAGGCCGGGCTTGATGACATCGAGGCCGGTCGCGTAGCTGAGGCGGACGACGCGGTCGTCACCGAAGGCGATGCCGGGAACGACGGCGACGTTGGCCTTGCTGAGCAGGCGGTCGGCGAAGTTCGTGGAGGTCATGCCGAGCTTGGAGATGTTCGCCAGCATGTAGAAGGCGCCCTTGGGCTTCACGGCGGTGACGTTGTGGATCGCGGAGAGGCGCTCGAACATGTACTCGCGGCGGATGTTGAACTCCTCGCGCATGTCGGCGACGCACTGCTGGCTGCCGGTGATGGCGGCGAGACCACCCTTCTGGGCGAAGGAGCAGGGGCCTGAGGTGCTGTGGCTCTGCATGGAATCGATCGCCTTGGCGATCTTCTCGGGGGCGCCGAGGTAGCCGAGGCGCCATCCGGTCATCGCGTAGGCCTTGCTGAATCCGTTGACGGTGATGGTCAGATCCTTGGCCTCGGGGGTGAGGGAGGCCACGGAGACATGCTCGGCGCCGTCGTAGGTAAGGCTCTCGTAGATCTCGTCGGAAAGGATCATGATCTCCTCATCGGCGGCGACCTCGACGAGGGCGCGAAGCTCTTCCTTGGTGTAGACGGAACCGGTCGGGTTGCCGGGGGAGTTGATGATGACCATCTTGGTGCGGGGGCTCATCGCCTCCTCGAACTGCTGGGGGGTCATCTTCCAGTCGTTCTCCTGGGTGGTCTGGACGATGACGGGCTCGGCGCCGGCAAGACGGACCATGTCGGGATAGCTGAGCCAGTAGGGGGCGGGGATGATGACCTCGTCACCCTCGCCGCAGACGGCCATGATGGCGTTGTAGCAGCTCTGCTTGGCGCCGTTGCTGACGATGATCTCGCTTGGCTTGTACTCGAGGCCGTTGTCGCGCTTGAACTTCTCGCTGATCGCGGCGCGCAGCTCGGGGGTGCCGGAGCTGGGGGTGTACTTGGTGAATCCGGCGTTCAGGGCCTCGATGGCGGCCGCCTTGATGTGCTCGGGGGTGTCGAAGTCGGGCTCTCCGGCTCCGAAGCTGTAGACATCGATGCCCTCGGCGCGCATGGCCTTGGCCTTGCTGTCGATGGCGAGTGTGAGTGACGGGGTGAGTTCGCTGACGCGGGATGCGAGGTCCATGGGAAGTGCGGGTGTGTTGGGTGTTGGGGTTGCTGGCTGAAAACGGGGCGGCTCAGAGCGCGGCGGCGACCTTGGTTTTGAAATCGTTCTCCCCGAGGCGGATGATTCCGGTCTCGCGGGCAACGTTCTCGACGGAGTCGGAGGCGTGGGCGCCGTTGATCATGATGGTGGTTCCGAATTCCTTGCGGATCGTGCCGTGCGGGGCCTGCGAGGGATTGGTGGGGCCGAGGGCGCCACGGATCTTCGCGACCGCATCGGGTCCCTGATAGATCAGGGCAACGCAGGGCTGGCTGCCGGGAGCGGACTTCTCCTCTGCGGAGCACTCGGAGGGACGCTTGCCGGCCATGAAGGCGACGATCGATTCCCACTGGGCGCGGCCGTCGGGCAGCTTCGCGACGAGGAAATCGAGGACGGGGCCGTAGAACTCCTCACCTTGGGCCACGGACATGTGGATCGGCTTGAAGCCGACCAGCGCCAGGCCGGTGCGGGCGAAGAGATCGATCACGCCGCCGGGGCGAGTGCTCGGGAAGGCGAAGTTGTCGGGCTTGATGAGAACGAGCGTCTTCTCGGTCGGGCCGGAGAATGTGGAGGCGGCATCCAGAATACCCCCCTCGGCATCCGAGGCGTCGGCCAGAAGCTTGAGGCCGGCGGCGGCCTCGGCGGCATTCGAGGGGGCAATCACGCCGGGCTCGAAGTAAACGGTCTTTCCACCCTCCTCGGCGCTTTCAATGAGGTCGCCGTAGGTGTCGCGGATCGTCTCTCCGCGCCCCCCCATGGAGGCGTCATTGCCAACGATGGAGGCCACCTTGGCTGCGGCATCCTCACCCTTGAGGACAAGCACCAGGGAGTGGGCACAGGCAGGCAGGGCCTTCAGGTAGGCGGCCGTGCGATCCTGCCCGGAAAGCGTGGCGGCAAGATCACCAAGGGTCTTGGCCGAAGGGGCGAAAATGCGACCGGTGAAGAGCTCAAGCCCGCTACGTGAGATGAGGCGGGCGAGGATGCCTCCGGCGCGGCCCTTGCGGAGCGCGGACGGGGTGATGAAAGCGTAGGAAATCTGATCAGCCATGGAGTTTATAAGTGTGGGCCGCCCGAGAGGGCGCGGCATAATGGCGTTCCAAGGCGGACGAAGAGGGTAGAAGTACCGGCATTCAGAGTCAAAGGGTTTCTCTGATGCCCGGGACAACGGACTGACATGATGACTCACAGGGATGAAGGGGATGCGAGGGATACAAATAAGGGAGGCATGGCGGAGTTCGGTATTGGAGGGACGGATATCTCCCTCGCCTTCATTCATTCATGACAAAGCTCTCTGCTCAGATTTTTTCATCCCCTTTATCCCCTTTATCCCTGTGAGCCCTAAACTTTCCCTGTCTGCTTGACCGCAGATTCCTGAAACTGCTGTCTCCAAGCTTCCAAGCGGTCAGCGATCCGTGCCTCCGCGCCGTGACGGGTGGGGGTGTAATAGGTGCGGCCTTCGGGAAGGTAGGCCTGCGGAACATACCCATCCTCGTGGTCATGGGGGTATTGGTAACCTTGTCCATGACCCAGCGCCTTGGCCCCCTTGTAGTGGGAATCCCTGAGATAGGGTGGTACGGCCAAGGTGCGGCCAGAGCCGATATCCGCCTCGGCGGCACCCAAGGCGGCGTAGGCGCTGTTGCTCTTCGGGGCGGTCGCCAGATACACGGTCGCATGGGCCAAGGTGATGCGCGCTTCCGGGAGCCCGACGAATTCCACGGCCTGCTGGGCGGAAATGGCCAATGGCAGCGCCAATGGATCGGCAAGGCCGACATCCTCGCTGGCAAAGATCACCAACCTGCGGGTGATGAATCGCAACTCCTCGCCGGCATGGAGCATCTTGGCCAACCAGTAAAGGGCGGCGTCGGGATCGCTGCCCCGGAGGCTCTTGATGAAGGCGCTCGCCGTGTCGTAGTGGTCGTCGCCCGAACCGTCATAGACGAGGGCCTTTTTCTGGATGCTCTCGGAAGCCTCGGCAAGCGTGATCCGAATACGGCCATCTGCACCGAACGGTGTGGTGCGGGCAGCGATCTCCAGGGCATTGAGGCACTTGCGCGCATCGCCGTCGCTGACGGTGGCGAGATGCCGCGCGGCCCCCTCCTCCAGATCGACCGGCAGATCGCCGAGGCCCCTCTCGCCGTCGCTCACCGCACGATACTGAAGGGCAATCAACTCCTCCACGGTGAGCGGCTGCAACTGGAAGATCTGGGAGCGTGAGACGAGCGGGCTGTTGATCGAGAAGAAGGGGTTCTGCGTGGTCGCCCCGATCAGGCGCACCGTGCCGCGCTCGACATCGGGGAGCAGGGCGTCCTGCTGGGCCTTGTTGAACCGATGAATCTCGTCGATGAAGAGCAGCGTGCGCCCCCCGTTCCGAGCCTCGATGGCGGCGGCCCCGACGGCCTTTCGGATATCGGCAACCGATCCCTCGACGCCGCTCAACTCGATGAAGCGGCTCTTGGTGCGGGCGGCGATGAGGCGGGCAAGGCTTGTCTTCCCCGTGCCGGGAGGGCCGTAGAGGATGATCGAGGAGAGGCGGTCGGCCTCGATGGCACGCCGAAGGAGCTTTCCCTCGCCGAGAATATGGGACTGGCCCGCGTACTCCTCCAGCGTCCGCGGACGCATGCGCGCGGCAAGCGGAGCATCGGCAGGCAGTGAATCCGAAGTCTGTGCCGTGCCGAAAAGATCATCCATTTGCTTAGTATCGCCAGAGCTCATTTCGCTGGCAAGGCAACCGGCCCCGTTCCATGATGAAAGCCATGAAAACCCTCCTCGTCTCCATTGATTTCAGCCCGATCTCGCAAAAGGTCGTGGATGGCGCGGCCGATCTCGCCTCCTGCATGGGAGCGAAGGTCGTGCTTCTGAATGTCTGGGAACCCGTTGCGGCCTATGTCCCGGTTGGGGCGGCGATGGATGTGATCACGGCTCCCATTCCCGTCGAACCGCCCGATCTGGATCTTGTCGGCAAACAACTCGGGGAGTTCGCCCAACCGCTGCGTGATCGAGGCATCTCCGTGGAGACCAGTGTGATCGAGGGAACGCCGGCCGACGAAATCCTGCAACAGGCCGCGAAGACCGGTGCCTCGATGATCATCCTGGGGTCCCACGGTCACGGGGCGGTCTACCAACTCTTCAGCGGAAGCGTGGTCACCGCCGTGCTTCACAAATCGACGATCCCCGTCACCGTCATCCCCGTCCACTCGAAGTAACGCCACACCGGTGACGGCACTCCCGGCAAGGGAGCTTCAAGCCTCTTCAAGGGGCCTTGGTTTCAGACTCCTCAGTGAGGCAAAGACGCGGAAGGATACGTTGATTCCTTGAATTGGGCGGGAATCCTCCCGGCCCGGTCGGGCCTCACATAGACCTCGAAGTCCCCGTGCTTGTAGCCGAGGAGATAGTGTTGCGTGAGGTGGCGGTACGATTCCCAGGCCCAGTTGTAAAAACGGGACTCTTCGGTGCTGTTGATGTCCCAGTTGTTGATGACAAAGACCGCGGGATGATGCCTGTCGCTATTGGCCAGTAATGCCCGATAAAACTTATCACCGGGGATGTCGTTGTCGGCATAGACATTGTGTTCGTAGGAGGGCCGGTCCGTGTAAAAGTTGATTTCCGGATGATAGGGATAACAGATGACAAAATCCCCGGGATCCGTAACAGCCACGATGAGATCCCTCATGGCGGAGTTCACCTCGAACTCCTGGGCATTCATGATGACATCCGCTCCGTTGGCGGCATGGAATGGGAACTTTTTGTGCTGTGAAACCGCAATTCCGCCCCCGCCGCCCGACTGACAGCCATTGATGTAATAGAGAATCAGCGCGGTAGGCGCGACCACCAGATACACTCCCGCCAACAAACGCCTTACGCGTCCGCCGTTATTCCAGGAATCGACAACCATCAGACAGGAAAGAATCAACGTAACGGTCATCGGCACCATGAACTCACTCAGGTGAACCATGTTGGGTTGCCAGAAAAAATACTGAGGGAAGAGAACAAGCGCGCATCCGAGGGCGGTGAGGGAGGAAAGGGCTCGAACTCCTGCCTCACGATCTCCTCTCCTCACAGCCACAATCCATCCCGTCAATGCCCCGCACAGCAGCATCACGGAGAGTGGGATCGGCAGATAAAGATTGAGGGCCATGATTTTGTCCCTTGGCTTGGGAGATGTGATCGAGATTCGTTCCTGGGCCCCATGGGTGATTTTCAGCGACTTCTCCGGCGGCGGAGGGGTGGCCGCGGAGGGAGTTGCGACCCGGGGGGCGGGAGTCGCGGCGAGCGCCGTTGCCGCAGCCTGAGTGGCGACCGGCGCGGGGGAGGCCTTCGCATTGGGCTTTAGGAACGACTCTCGAAGCATCAACGACGTGCCATCAATCATTCTCGAGCCGTAGGATGCAATCATCTCGGGCCACTGGCGGTACTGACCCACAAACTCCCTGTCAAAACCACGATTCACGGCATCCTGGTAGACAGGCAGATGTGTCAGAAAAAATCCCGCCGCAGCCAAGGCCAAGCCTGTCAGGGCGACGAGGATCCGTCGCGACGGCCGCAGGTTGTCAGGATTGCCGAAGGGATGGAGCAGGATGAGCCCCAACATGATGAAGGTCAGGAAATAGCCGACATCGATGCGGATGAGATAAGCGATCCCGAGCGTGATCCCTGCAAGCAGCATCCAGAGAGAACGGGTGAGAAGATTCCGCGCTGGAAGAACATAGGCCGAGAGAAAGACCGACATGTTCAGGACCGCCATGAATGCCATGTAGTTGCGGTATGTTTGACCCGGCACAAGAATCACCAGCACGCCGGTCAGAAACGCAACCCAAGCCCGACCCGTGCACTTCATGATCACTCCGAACGACAGCAGTCCGGTCACCAGACAGAGAGCAAAGAAGAAAAGGCGCATCGCGAGGTAATGGGGGCCGAGCACCTTGAAGATCCCCACCACGGGGTAAAACCAGAGGACATTGTAGCCAAGGAACGTGTCGACGATCGGCTTCTGCCCTTCCAGCAGACGCTGAGCAAGCAGAGCCACCACCCCCCCCTCGCCCCCGGGACCCGGCCAAACCCTGCAATAATAGCCGTAGTAGCACAGCGCGAAGAGGAGCAGCAGGGGAAGGCCCCGGCGCTTGAGGAACAATTCGATATCCCCATCCGGTGAAAACCGGGAGGTCAGTCGATGGAGTTGCGACCGAAGAGTGACGAAAGACATGGGTGCTTCAAGTCCTTGGCAGCTTCCACTTCAGGCCAACCGCACTCACCCCCCTGACGATCCAGCGGGCGAGTTCATTCTGGATCTGATAGGGATAGGTAGAGCGCCATCGCAGCGCGGAGGAAAGGCGCCTTTGGGCATTCCCCTGGATGTCGCTGACGAATTCCTCTTCTGTTTGGGATATCGGAAACGGCGCCACCGAAACGACCTTGAAATTGTAAACCCACTCCCGATCTAACGCATGATCGTAGGGAAGCCACATCGGCAACAATCCCTCATAGAGGGCCTGCGCGGCTTTCCGGTCGACAATATAGGCCCCGGTTCCCTTGAAGCGATGCATCGGGATGGTGAGCGAATATCCATTGCCAAGCGATGCGACGTTCAGGGGCTTTCCCAGCTTGAGGCCGGCCAACCGCGCCATGTTCCAGAATCCGGCGGTCTTCATCAGCCGGGCGATGACTTCCGGGGCCTCTTTCTTGGGATAGAGGTCATCCTCGCAGATGATGGCGTGGCTTTCTCCCGAATCGAGGAAGGCCCGCATCGCCTTGATGTGGCTGAGGTAGCAGGCCACCTCGAAGATGTTGGTCAGCCGTCCGTGACGGCGGCGGAACTTCTCCTCGTCAAATTCCGGCATTGGAAGCCGGAGTTCCTTTCCGGAAACGGCGGGGATCCTCTCCATGGAGAAAGGAGTGCCGGCAAAAGCCTGCTTCATGTGCTCCCAACGCTCGGGAGCAGTGTCCAGATTGATCACATAGGCCTTCATCGGGATGACATCAGCGGTTACTTGGCCACCTGATTCAAACTATCCTCAGGAGCAACAACCGCACCTCGCCTCTCTGCTCGCGACAGAGCTACCACTGGATTCCCAGCAGGATGATGCCCTTGGGCTTCTCCGGATTGTCGGGGTCCCATGAGATATCCTCACTGGCCCCCTCTTTCTGGGGAGCAAGGGGGTTCACCAGTTCGAGCGGCTTCTTCATCTTGAAGGCCTGAGCCACCACCCCGTTGATATCGTACGGGGCGGGTTTCCCGACCGTGGTCGTGTCGATCCTGGTCTTTTTCGGCTTGGGGGCGACAAACCCGGCATCCGGGTTGGACTGCTGGGCAAAGGAAGTGGAAACGGCCAGCAGGGCTGCCGCAGTGATCAGGAGTCGGGAGAACGCGCCGTTCATCCGCCCACATTAGACGCCTTGTTCCATCCGGGGCAAGTCTGCCGAATGCTCCCCCGCCCCCTCTTCGGCGTTGAACAAGCCGCCCGGCCCGTTCAGACTTCACGGATGGATACCCTTGGGCGCGCCCGACGCGTTCTTTCGATCGAAACCAACGAGCTGGAGCGTCTTGCGGGGCGTCTCGACCACTCGTTCACGGATGCCGTGACCCTGCTGAGGGAGACGGTCGAGCGTCGGGGCAAGATCGTCGTCCTCGGCGTCGGCAAGTCGGGTCACATCGGCGGGAAGATCGCCGCCACCCTGACCAGCACCGGCGCCCCCTCGGTCGTGCTCGATTCCCTGAACGCCCTCCACGGCGACCTCGGCGTCATTTCGGACGGCGATGTCATCCTCACGCTTAGTTACAGTGGCGAGACCGAGGAACTCATCCGCGTGCTGCCCGCCCTGGCCCGCTTCGATGTCAAAAAGATCGCCCTCACCGGCAATACCGCCTCCTCCCTCGCCAAGGCGAGCAACATCGTCCTTGATGTCTCGGTCTCCCGGGAGGCGTGCCCCCACAACCTCGCCCCCACTTCCAGCACCACGGTCATGCTGGCCCTGGGCGACGCCCTAGCCATGGTGTTGCTCGAGGAACGGGGATTCAGCCGTGACGACTTCGCACGCTTCCACCCGGGAGGCAACCTCGGCCGCGCGCTCCTGCTCAAGGTCCGCGACATTATGCGGGGAGGGGAGGACGCCGCTCTCGTGAAGGCGACCGACAGCGTCCTCGACGTCCTGAAGGTCCTCACCGCGAAGCGCGCGGGTGCCGCCCTGGTGACGGACGGAGACGGTCGGCTCGCCGGCATCTTCACCCACGGCGATTTCGCCCGCCGGTTCCCGTCCGACCCCGCGATCGGCACCCGCCCCGTCGGCGAGGTGATGACGGTGAACCCCGTGACCATCGGCGCCGACAAACTTGCCGCGGAGGTGCTCCTGGTGCTAGAACAGTACCGCATAGACGATCTCGTGGTCACGGATGCCGATGGGAAGCCCCTCGGCGTGGTCGATTCCCAGGATCTCTCCCGACTCAAACTCATTTAAAAACCCAACGCTCCATGGCACTCGCAAACGACCTCCGCAAGGGAATGGCCATCAAGTACAACGGCAACGCCGCCATCGTCCTTGAAGTCACCCACCGCACCCCCGGCAACCTCCGCGCCTTCGTCCAGCTCATCATCCGCTACATCGGCACCGGAAAGTCCGCCGACGTCCGCTTCGCCTCCACGGAGAAGGTCGACCTCGTCGATGTCCAGCGCACCAAGCTCGACTTCAGCTACGCCGACCAGGAGGGATACAACTTCATGGATCCCGAGACCTTCGAGACCATCACCCTGCAGGGCGATCTCATCGGCGACTCCAAGGACTTCCTCGTGGAGAACATGCAGGTCGAGATCCTCTACGTCGAGGGACGCGCCGTCTCCGTCGACCTCCCCGCCTCCGCCAATCTCAAGGTCACCGAATCCCCCGAGGGTGTGAAGGGTGACTCCGCCAGCAATGTGATGAAGACCGCGACGCTCGAGACCGGCAAGGTCATCCAGGTTCCCCTCTTCATCAAGGAGGGTGAGATCGTCAAGGTCGACACCCGCACCGGCGCCTACATGGGCCGGGCTTAAGTCGACACCCCCTTCCCGTGGCTCGCCCCAACTCCCCCCAGGGCGGCGACACGGCGCGGAACAAGGGAGCGCGCACGACTTCGGCCAACCCACGGCGGCGCGTCCGCTCCGACGCGGCAACCCTCTCGGGCGAGCTCTTCCCCGATTTGGAGCCCGCTCCCTCGCCATCGCTTTTCCGTAAGGAGCGGGAGGGGTACGATGATTCATTCCGTGAGCACGGGGAGGTCGAGGAGAACCCCTCCGTCGGCTCAAGGAATGGGAATCCGGCAACGAAGCAGCTGCTCAAGTTCCTTGTCGGGATGCTCCTGCTTCCCGTCTGCCTGATTCTCACGGAGAGTTTCCTGCAGGCATTCGCCGCCTCGGTGCACAGCGGCTTGCTCGCGAACCGCTCCTTCGGATGCTTCGCCGCAGGACTCCTGATCTTCGGCATCCTCTTTGCCGTCGTCCCCAGAAAGACGCTCATGCTTCCCTATGTCTTCGGCCATGAGGTGACGCATGCGCTCTGGGTGAAGCTCTTCGGCGGCACGGTGGCCAACCGCTTCCATGTCAGCCTGGAGGGGGGACATGTCCTGACCGACCGGGTGAATACCTGGATCATCCTCTCCCCCTATTTCTTCCCCATCTACAGCGTGCTGGCCGCCACCCTCTACGGCGTGCTCGCGTTGTCGGCACGGCTGATCGACCGGATGCACGAAGGGAGCCATCTCACCGCGGGAGTCGATTCCCTACGCTGGGTCCTCTTCCTGGTGCTGGGACTGACACTCGCCTTCCATCTTGTCTTCACGTTCCTGCTCATCACCAAGGGCCAGCCGGACCTCCATTATGGAGGCACCTTCTTTTCGCTGACGGTGATCTATCTGATCAATCTTCTGATCATCACGGGGCTCCTGCTTACAACCAGTCGCTCACGGATCTGCGAGGCTTACTGGGCGAGCCTTGTCACCAACTCAACGGAGTTCCTCGAACTCTGCGGCCGGGCTGCCGCCTGGTTGGTCGTCTGGATCCAGGACTTCAGGACAGGATTGGGACATTGATCCGCATCCCGCATTTTCCTACTCGCCTATGGCTAGAGTAAGCGCTGCAGCTATCTTATCCGCCCATTGATTGATCATCGCTTCGTCGGCCCCCTCAATCAGGAGGCGCACTTTGGGTTCGGTTCCGGAATAACGCAGCAGGAGGCGTCCCTTTCCAGCCAATGCCGACTCAGTTTCGCTGACCAGGGAGGAAACCTCTTTCAGGGATTCGATCGGGGGCTTTTCCTTCACGCGGAGATTCCGCTGCGCCTGCGGGTATTTCTTCAGGACTCGACGGAGTTCGCTGAGGGGCTTGCCGCTCTCCGTCATGATGCGGAGGATCTGCAGGGCGGCTATCAGGCCGTCACCCGTGGTTCCGTGATCGCGGAAGATCATGTGGCCGCTCTGCTCTCCGCCGACGGAAAAGTTTCCGACCCTCATCGCCTCGACCACGTAACGGTCCCCCACCGCTGTGCGGATGACCTTCCCTCCGGCGGCGGTGATCACCTCGTCCAAGCCCAGATTGCTCATCACCGTGGCCACGAGGGTCTTGCCAGCCAGCGTTCCCCGCCGGAGCGCATCGAGTCCCGTCATGGCAAGGAGTTCATCCCCGTCCAGAACTTCCCCCCGCTCATCACAAAGAAGCAGACGATCGGCATCTCCGTCATGTGAGATTCCGATGTGAGCCTGCGTCTCCTGCACGAGCCGACTGATCTCCTCCGGATGGGTGCTGCCGCACTCCCTGTTGATGTTCATGCCGTCTGATTCGGCATGGCAGACGGAGAGCGTGGCTCCCAACTTGCGGAGCACCGCCGGAGTCGTCCGGTAAGAAGCGCCGTTGGCACAGTCCACGACGATCCTAAGTCCATGCAGGGACATCCCGGGCACGCTTTCGGCGGCGAGAGCTTCGTAGCGCTGGGACGCATGGGGAATGTGTTCCATCGTCCCGACATTCCCCTCCACGGGTCTCTCCCCGTCGATTTCGGCGCTCAGGATCAGTTCCTCGAGACGCTCCTGCACGGCGTCATCGAACTTGTAGCCATCGCCGCCGAAGAGCTTGAGACCATTGTCGGCGGCGGGGTTGTGGGATGCGGAAATGACGACTCCCCCGTCCGCCCCCAGCTCCCTGACAAGGCAGGCAACGGCCGGAGTGGGCACGACGCCGGCAAGCAGGACATCGGTTCCCACCGAGTTCAGCCCCGCAACCATCGCGGCCTCCAGCATCGGGCCGGACCGCCGGGTGTCGCTTCCGATCACGAACCGGGGCCGCTGGCCTCCATCCTTTCGCAGAAGGAATCCGAGCGCACGACCGAGTCGAAGTGCGGTTTCCGGCGTGACCGGATACACGTTGGCCACGCCCCTGATCCCGTCGGTGCCGAAGAGTTTCCGTTGATGCACGGATTGTTACCTCTCCTTAGGTTTCTGTACCTTGGGTTTCCGCGGCTCCTTGGCGGCAGTCGCGGACTCAGGATTCGCGGCGGGCCGGGGGTTGCGCTCCGGAGCGGGACCCAGGTTTTGATGAATGAGATACCAGAGCGCCCCCGCCAGAAGGAGGCAGACTAGTTTCTCCTTCCAGTTGTGAAGCAGGAGGCGTCGCATGGTGTTCTTCGCGGAGCAGGAGTTGGGAAAGCCGCTTCCTGAAACGCTCGACGTTGAGGTTGCGCTCGATCGACCCCGAGTGACAAATCGAAACTTGCCCGCTCTCCTCGGAGACCACGATGGCCACCGTGTCGGATTCCTCGGATAATCCGAGCCCGGCCCGGTGACGGAGACCGATCGTGCGGTCGAGATCATCCCTCTGGGTCAGCGGGAAGATGCACCCCGCGGCGATAATCCTGTCACTGCTCACGATGACCCCGCCGTCGTGCAGGACCGTCTTGGGATGAAAGATCGTGAGCAGTAGCTCCTTGGAGAAGTCGGCGTCGATCTCCACGCCGCTTTCGGCGACGGAATCGAGCCCGATGTCGCGCTCCAAAGCGATCAGTGCCCCGAATCCTTTGCTGGAAAGATCAAAGACGGCGTCCGTGATCTCCTCGATCTCCTCGCGGCGTTGCAGCGCCGTGGTGAAGAAGCGGTGACTCCCCAACTCATTGAGCGCGCGGCGCAACTCCGGCTGAAAGATCACCACCAGGGCGATCGCCAGAAAGACCGAGAAACTCTTGAGCAGCCAGCCAAGCACCGCAAGGTCGAGCAACTGGGAGATGAAGGTGAGCGAGAGAAAGACCAGTCCGAGACCGATCAGGATCCGCGCTCCGTGAGTGCCGCGCAGATAGAGATAAAGGTAATAAAGGATCGCCGAGAGAATCAGGATCTCGAGGGCGGAGGTCCAGTTGGCCCGAACCACCCCCATCAATGTCTGGAACAGATCGATCACAAGGCACCCCCTGTATTCAGGATCGCCTCGGTGGCGCGCAGGGCCGCCCGATGGGGTGCCGCATCATGCACCCGGAAAAGCCGTGCCCCGAGGCGGCGGGCAAGGACCGTCACGGCAATGCCGGCATGGAGGCGCTGATCCCCGTCGATCGGATTGTCCCGTGGCACCTCGCCTGAAATCGCGCAGAGGAAGGATTTCCTGGAGTGACCGATCAGCACCGGGGCCCCGAGTCCGCACAGTTCGGGAAGCGAGCGGATCAGCTCCAGGTTATGGGCCGCGGTTTTTCCAAAACCGAGACCCGGGTCGAGGATGATGGCGGAAGCGTCCACGCCGAAGCCTAGGGCGGCATCACGGCGCCCTGAAAGATATTTTGCCACAGAGCGCGCGACATCATCATCGGGATAGCTGGGGGACTGTTGCATCGTCAGCGGGGTTCCCCGCATGTGCATCAGGATGACCCCTGCCCCGCTTGCAGCGGCGACCCCACCCATCCGGGGATCGCCTTCCAACGCCGTCACGTCGTTGATGATGTCGGCTCCTGCGGCAAGGGCTGCTTCGGCCACGGAAGCCTTCGAGGTATCGATCGAGATCGGGGCACCGGTGGCGCGGCGCAGGGCCTCGATCACGGGAATCACGCGGCGCAGTTCCTCCTCTTCGGACACCGGTGCCGCCCCCGGTCGCGTCGACTCGCCGCCGACATCGAGGAGATCGGCACCCTCTTCCAGCAATCGGAGCCCATGTGCGCTGGCCGCCACAGGATCCAGATAGGCTCCCCCGTCCGAAAAGGAATCGGGCGTGGCGTTGACGATGCCGACGATCAGCCCGCGCGTGGAGAGATCAAACCCGTGATTGTGGAACTTCCAGAGCATGCGATCAGGTGGATAGGCTCTAGGCTCCAGGGTTTGAGGATAGATGATCGGAACCTAAGATCCTAAGTCCCTAGCGCCTTCCAGGCGCAAGGAGACCGATCGTCCGTGGGCGTCGAGTCCCTCCACGGCGCAGAAGGTCTCGATGATCGGCAGGGATTTTTTCAGCGAGGCTTCGTCGTAACGGACGATGCTGGTGCGGCGCTGGAACTGCTCGGCGGTGAGTCCGGCAAAGGCCTTGCCGGCCCCTCCCGTGGGAAGCTCATGGCTTGGCCCCGCGAGGAAATCACCGGCGGCCACCGGCGAGATGTCGCCGAGAAAGATGCCGCCGGCGGAATTCAACTTGGAGGCGATCTTCTCGGGATTGCGGACGGCGAGGGAGACATGCTCGGCCGAGAAGCCGTTGGCGATTTCCACGGCCTGATTCAAGTCGCGGACGCGGACGAGCACGGCGTTCGCCATCGCTTTGGCCAGATGCTCGGGGCGAGAGGAGAGCTTCGACTGGCGGGCGATCTCCTTCTGCACCGAGGCGATGAGCTTGTCCGAATCGCTGAGCAGGACGACGACACTGCCGACGCCGTGTTCGGATTGAGCGAGAAGGTCCGCGGCAACCCAGACGGGGTTGGCCTTGGCATCGGCGATCACCAGGACCTCGCTGGGCCCGGGAAGCAGGTCGATGCCGACCCGCCCGAACACCTGGCGCTTCGCCTCGACGACATAGGCGTTGCCGGGTCCGAAGATCTTGGTCACGGGGCGGATCGTCCTGGTTCCGTAGGCCAGGGCGGCGATCGCCTGGGCACCACCGACACGATAAATCTCGGTGGCACCGCATAGGTCGAGCGCGGCGAGAAGGGCGGGCGCCACGGTTCCGTTCTTGGAAGCCGGCGTGACGGCGACGATCTCGGGAACGCCCGCGGCCTTGGCGAAGCCGCAGGTCATGATGGCGCTGGAAACAAGCGGGGCCGTTCCTCCCGGCACATAGAGGCCGACGCGGGGAAGCGGGTCGAAGCGTTCCCCGACCAAGGCGCCCTGCGCGTTCTTCATCGACCAGTTCCTGCGGAGACTCTTCTTCGCGAAGGCCGTGACATTGGCAATCGATGCGGTGAGCGCCTTGCGCACGGCGGGCGTGAGGGAGGCGCGGGCTTTTTTGATCTCCGCCGGGGTGACCCGGATTTTCGCGGGTGCAAGTTTCGGTCCCCCGAACTTCACCGAGTAGCCGAGCAGGGCCGCGTCCCCTTTTTTGCGAACCGCCGCAATGACCTCGGCGACGGTCTCGCGTACTTCGGCGCGCGGTTCGGCCTGTCGGTTGAGTTCGACGAGCATCCGGGAAAAGTCCCGGTCTTTGTGGGAAATCAGACGCATCCAGGGATCCTACCCGGAGGAAGGGCCGCGGTCAAAACACCTGCGCCCCGCAGGCGATTTTTCGGGATATTACTTCCAAAGCGGCCTTCCCAGCCAGAACGGGTTGGCTACACCCTCGCGGTAGGCCTTGAGGGCTCCCTTGGAGGAATTCACCCTCAGGTTGCTGTAGGATCCGTCGGCATTCTGCCAGCGCTCGTGCCAGAAGATGGCGGCCTTGAGGCGGGGATACTTGGCCGAGTTGACCATCTCCCTGAAGGCCCCGGCGATCCATGTCCCCCGGTCCTCGCCTTTCACGTTCGATTCCACCACGCCCCACTCCGCCAGCATGATCGGCTTCTCCGGATCGAGCAGGCAGAGTTCCTTGTAGGGCCACTCCAGCAGGGGTGGGAACGGAGTCCATTTCTCGTCCTTGTACTGTTTTCCGTAGACGCTGATTGCAAGCCAGTCGACGTAGGCGGCTCCGGGGTAGTAAGCGGCGGCGAGATTCCAAGGGTAGTTCGGGTAGGAATAGTTGTTGGGTTGGAAGACCCAGAGGATGTTGGTGGCACCCCGTGCCCGCGCACGGTCGACGACGTGTCTCCAGGCCTTCTTGAAGGTTTCCGGACCTTCCCAGATCTCCGCTCCTTCGGTACTGCTTGGGAGAAGCCTGTCCTTACCATAGAACCATCCCGACCAAGGGAACCATGTGCCGTTCATCTCGCAGGCGAAGGAGACAAAGAACTGGCCGGGCACTTTGGCCGCGGCATCGGCCCAGGCATCGATGTAGGCATCCCACTTCCCTGCCAGGATCTCCTTGAGCGAGAAGCGGTCCGGTCCTCGGTCCTGATCGAAGGGTGCATCCCACGGTGACCAGAAGAGCAGGGGCACCGCGCCGTACGACCGCACGAGGGCGACTTTCTCCGAGGGGAAGGAGCCGCGCGCCCAGAAGGAACCAAAGGCCACGATGGCAAGCGGCTTCCCGGTCAGTTCCTGGAATTTATCGATCGCCTCGAGCGTGACTCCATCCTCCCCGTCACCGAAGTCGCAATAAGCCCCGGTGTAGGCCCCCTTCTCAGGAACCTTCAGTTTGGAAACCGCCTCGGCGCCCGCGGCAGTTTTCACTTGGAAAACGGTCGCCAAAAGCGGCAGGACAATGCACAGAAGGGCGGGCAAGAATCGTTTCACTGGATCGGGGAATCAGGGTTTTTCAGTCGCAATGCCTGTTCCTTCTGGGCGATGGCAGCGGCCGTGCGGTCGAGCTTCGACCAGCGGACCCAGCTTCCCCCGAGGGCTTTCAGGATGCATTTCCAGACGACATAGCCGAGAAGGGGTCGGTAGAGAAGACGCATCGGAATGCTCAGCCAGGCCGTCCGCAGCTTTCTCCCGGCAAGTGCCAGTGCCACCACGGCCAGCAGGACATCAAGGCAGAGCGAGGCGAGGAAGTAGGGCCAGATCGCGATTCCGCGCCCGAGCCAGAGCGACCAGAGCACCAGGAGATCCAGGATGGGAGTGACCGCGACGACGGCGATCTGGAACACCCAGATGGAGGGCAGGGCAAACCAACCAAGCCACCCGGAACCGCGGGAGAAGGTGACTTTCCCGTGCTTCCAGAGGCACTGGAGGGTTCCAAAGGCCCACCGGAAGCGCTGGGAGAGAAGTGCCTTCACGGTCTCGGGGGCCTCGGTGTCGGCAAAGGCATCCGATGCAAAGACCACCTTCCAGCCGAGGCGATGCAGTTGCAGCGTCAGGTCGGTGTCCTCCGCCAGCGTGTCGTTCGTGATCGGCCCGGCCTCCAGGAGGGCCTCCCTGCGGAACGCGCTGAGGGCCCCGGGCGCGACGACGATGCAGCCGAGAAGATCCTGAGCCCTGCGGTCGACCTCGAATGCGGAGGCATATTCCAGATCCTGAAACCTGCCCAGCCACCTGCTGGTGTTTCCCACCCGGATGTAACCCGAGACTGCCCCGACGGCGGGATCCTCGAGATGGGCAACCAGCTTGCTGATGCCATCCGGCGCGACCATCGTGTCGGCGTCGATCATAACGATCGTATCATGGGTTGATTCGTTCATCGCCCGCTGGAGCGCCGAGGCCTTGCCTCCGTTCGGCTGGCGGAAGAGCCGCACGCGGGGTTCGACGCTCGCGATCTTCTCCACCACGGCCGCGGTGGCGTCCTTGGATCCGTCGTCGACGACAAGGATCTCCAGCGGCGCGGGGTAGTCCGAGTCGAGCAGGTGCCGGATCGTCGAGGCGATCACGCGCTCCTCGTTATAGGCCGCAAGCAGGACGCTTGCCGCAGGATAGTGATCGGAACCCGAGAGGAGCGCGGCATGCTCGCGGCGTTCACGGCTCCTTTGACGCAGCGCGCAGACCAGGTAGAAGGCCACCCGCATCAGCGCAAGCAGCGTGACCACCACAAGGAGAGTCCAGGCCACGGTCTCAAGATGGCGGAGGAAGGTGAATCCACCGTAGACATAACGCGCGGAGAGTGGCTGGTTTTCCTCGCGGAGCGGCGGCATCACCGTGTCGCGCGGGAGATTGATGATCTCCGAGAGGGGAACAATCTCGTCGCCGCGCATCCGCAGGTAGTCGATGATGGCAGGGAGCGCCTCGACCGTCTGAGAGCGGTCACCCCCGGCGTCGTGGAGCAGGATCACGGATCCCTCGGGGCGCTGGTGCTTCACCCGACGAAGCAGGGCATCGGCCCCGGGTCGCTCCCAGTCGTCGGGATCGATCGACTGGGTCACGGTGAGGTAGCCGAGATCGCGCGCGACTTTGAGCGCGCGGAGGTCTTCCGGTTGGGTCGGGGTTCCGTCCCTGTTGTAGGGAGGTCTGAAATAGGCCGTCGAGCGGCCCGTCACGGCCTCGATCAGCCGGGTCGTGGCGTTGAGTTCGAGCTCGATCTGCTGGTCT
This sequence comes from Chthoniobacterales bacterium, assembly GCA_049282095.1. Classification (GTDB taxonomy): domain Bacteria; phylum Verrucomicrobiota; class Verrucomicrobiia; order Chthoniobacterales; family UBA6821; genus UBA6821. The sequence goes on along the minus strand of JBAPTI010000047.1, from coordinate 3,551 downwards.
CCCGTCTCCGCAAGGTTCTGGTGGGAATAGGAATGATTCCCGACTTCGTGCCCCTCCCGCACGATGCGCTCCAGCAGGTCGGGATAGTGCTGGGCCTGCGTTCCGAGGATGAAGAAGGCGGCGGGGGCTTTTTTCTTTCTGAGGATCTCCAGGACTTTCGGGGTCCACTTGGGATCGGGACCGTCGTCGAATGTGAGCGCGACCTTGTGCGGGCCGGGATCGCCCTGACGCGTGATGCTCTCGGGCAGCGGCAGTCGGCTGTAGTACTCGGCCAGTTCCCCGCCGGACATCACGTCAAGTTTCCTTGCTCCCTCGGTGGCATTGTCACCCACTGTGATGAAGTCACCCGTGCCGCTGGATGCGATCAGTTCCTCGAGGTTGAGCAGTGAGAGCTTGGCCAGCGCCTTGGCATCCGGCCGCTTTGAGGGATCCATGGTCAGGACATCCCAGACCGCCGGATCCTCCTGCCCGAGCCGGTAGAGACCGATCCCGCCGGGGTGGTACGGCATGATGAAGCGCCTCTGGTTGAAGAAGGTCACCGCATCCAGGAACCAGAGCTCATGCTCCGGCCCGTGATCGGATCCCTCGAGATAATTGAAATCGGGGGAATCGTTCGCACAATCAATCCCTCGGACAGGCTCGACACCGGCGATGGCGGCGCGCGCCATGGCATCGGTGAATCCGACCTCCTCGACGGTCTTGGTGTCCTTTCTCCAGTCGTAGCCGTAGGAACCCAGGCTGATCACCCACTGGGAGGGTTGACCATAGACCATCATCGTCTTGAGCCATCCCTGAAACCAGTCCCTGCTTGCCAGGGGGCCGGGGTCATCGGGCTCCGAATTCTCGTCGTAGAGCGAGGCAACGAGCCTGTCTGCGGATTGGGAGATCGCATCGAGGTCGAAGGAGTCGAAATCGTTGCCGGTAGGAACCGTGAACCACAGCTGCTTGCCCGCCGCATGCAACCGTGAGGCCATCTCGCCAAGCAGGCCGGCAACCTCTTTCTTGGAAGCGGGGTCGAGTTGGCTCCACTCCACAAGCACCCCCTTGGAGCCGGGAGGCAGCCGGGCGATCAGGCGATCGATGAAGGCAGCCCTCTCCGCCGGAGAGCCCTTGGCGAGGGACTCGACCGCTTCCGGTTGCCAGTCACGCCCGTCCAGATTCCGCAGAATCGGAAGAAACCCGATGCCATTCCGGACACAGAGCAAGCGGACCTTGTCCGAAGCCTCCTCGTTCAGGGTCGCGTCGACTCCGGTGAGCGTGAACCAATCGGCAGCCACATGCGTGAGTTGGTCGGCATGTCGTTCCAGCGAAAGCAGGGATGCCGGATCCCATGGGGCCACATACCCGAGCACCACCGATCCACTCTTTTCTCCGAGTGCCCCAGCTTTGACCCGATGTTCCGATTCCCGGTGCTGGATCCGACGCCAATCATCCTTGGCGTCCCGGTTCGGCGCCTTGGCCGGAGGCAGCGCCTTGAATCGTGTGTGAAAATCGAGAACCGACGAGGGGAGCTTCAGCTGCGGATCGATCAGCAACGCCGCGATGAAATAGCCGGCAGCCCCGAGGAACGCGATGATCCCGGCCACGACGGCCACCTGAAGGAACCGGCGACGGATTCCCTTGGGATCTGCAAAAATGCTTTTTTCATGTTCTGACATCACAGTGTTCTCAAATTCGGGGGTTTCGACACAGGGAATTTGCCCGAAGGGCCGGCACGACCCATCCGACACATTTCAACGATTCCCGGCAATCGAGTTCTCGAGCCGTGAGGGCGAAAAATAGGGGAAACGGGATCTTTTTGACCACTTAAGGTTCTCGCTTATCCGGCTTGCGGTTCGGTGAAATGGGTCTCGATGGCTTCCATAACCCGGGCTACGGGAAGGCCGATGACATTCTCGAGCGACCCCTCGATCCGCTCGATCAGCCGACCACCGTCCTCCTGCGCGGCGTAGGCACCGGCCTTGTCGAGCGGATCGATCTCGGCGAGGTAGTTGGCGATGATCGTCTCATCCAGTGCGCGGAAGGAGACCCGTGTCGACTCGATGAAGGAGCACCGGGATACCTCCCCACCCCGAAGCAAGCAGACCCCGGTGAGCACCTCATGGACACGCCCACCGAGTCGGGCGAGCATCTCGGCGGCATGGGCGAGGTCGCGAGGCTTGCCAAGGATCTCTCCATCCAGCACAACGATGGTGTCGGCACCCAGAACCAGATCTCCGGGCGTGACGGCCGCCACGGAGAGCGCCTTCATCTCCGCATTCGCAAGGACAAGGTCCCGGGGTGACAGGCCTCCCGTCAGTTCCTCCACGTCGGCAGGCCTGATGATCACCTCGAAGCCCACCCCGCCGAGAAGATCGCGGCGGCGTGGGGAGGCCGAGGCAAGAACCAGACGACGCGGCACGGGCCCCTTCATCTCAGGCCGTCTGTTTACTTGCGATTAGATCAGATGCTCGGAGTCGTGGAATCCCACATCCTCGCGGATCGACTCCAGATGACGGCGGGCGCGACTGGAGGAGTGAGGGCGGTTGCGGACGCGCGTGACCACGCTGGCGATCACCGGCGCGAGCGCAAGGGCCCCGGCAACGAGCAGAAGCGATCCGGCGCGGCGGCGTGACTCGCCGGACATTTTGTCGGCAATGAGAAGGCCAAGGCCAAGTCCGGCGGCGGCCTGAGTCAGACCGATGGTTCCGCTGACGGGCAGGTTCTCGGAGAATTTGTTGAGGGAAAGCTGTGACATGACGATTTACCACTAACCCCGACACTGCCTCCAATCAATCGGGAATCGGAAAAATCAGCGCTTTAAACTAACTTTTTCGCCTTTCACCTTTTAACTTTTTGCTTTTTTCGCCCCCTCCTGTGTCATGGCGGCATGAATATCACCGCACGCGCCCTGGGCGTCGATCCCGGTTCCGCCCGCATCGGCCTTGCGCTCAGCGACGAACTGGGCTGCATGGCCCACCCGCTGAGGACGCTCAAAGCATCCCCGGATAGCGCCGCCGAGATCGCCGCGGCGGCTGAGGAAAGCGGCTCCCGAACGATCGTGATCGGCCTGCCGCGCAACATGAACGGCACCTACGGCCCGGCCGCGGAGAAAAGCCGCGTGCTGGCCGAGGCCGTCAGGCAACGCACATCGGCAAAGGTGATTCTCTGGGATGAGCGGCTGACCACCGCGGCCGCGACCAAGCGCTTGCAGGAGGCGGGCCGCAACAGTCGCGACCAGCGCGGGGTGATCGATCAGGCCGCCGCCGTGCAGATCCTGCAGGACTGGCTGGATGGGCAGGGGATGTCCTTGTGAAGACGGGGTGAATCGCGAATTCCCCGGTACTTTCCTTATCCATGAAACTCCGCCTCCTTGTCGCCTACGATGGCACGGCTTTCCGCGGATGGCAGAGCCAGCGCGGCGGAGAGACCGTGCAGGATGTGCTTGAGGCAGCCGTGGCAGGAATCCTCGGGGAACGGGTCACGGTCCACGGCTCGGGAAGGACGGACGCGGGAGTCCATGCGCTCGGCCAGACGGCCCATCTTGAAATCCCCCCTGACCGCGTTGCCCG
>JBAPTI010000046.1:0-20342 GCA_049282095.1 Chthoniobacterales bacterium | reverse complement strand
AGCCCGTTGTGGTACTGGGTGAGGAGCTTGAGTTGGTTGGGCATCCCGAGTTCGTCGAGTGTCCGGAGCGAACTGCTTATGATGCGGAAGGCGAGATCGAAACCAAGGCGCTGGCGCACCACGCTGGTACGGTAGCGGCCGGTGGCGTTCGTGTAGGCGAAGTCGACGTCTCCCTGTTCGTGCAGGCGGGCGAGTTGCTGCTCGTCGAGGAATCCCTTCACGAGGTTCTCGGTATCCTCCGCGGACAGGAGCGGCGCGTTCTCCCACATGGGGAGCAGGGTGCCGTAGCGGCGGCAGGTCGGGGGGCTGGAGACGCTGAGGTGGATATCGGAGGCTTCGGCCTGCTTTCCGAGATTCAGGTAGTCGTCGACGTGTTGGGGCAGGAGACTCTCGCTCATGGCAATCAAGGAGGAGTCCCTTACTGAAGGCGTCCGCGCTTGGCAAGGCCAGAGCGCGCCGCATTGGTCAGGAACTCCACGGCCACGGGGCGGAGAATCGGATAGAGGAGCTTGCCGACCTCAAGGGCGCCTGCAATCCAGCCAGCCTTGGTGAATGACGATGCTCCGGCGATCTCTGCGGCAGGGGATGCGGCCTTTCGTGGGGATTTTCCGGAAACGGAAGAGGTTTTGCGCCGGCCGCCGAAAAGAGTCGCAAGGAGACCCGCCGCCGCGGCTCCGCCGATCCAGCCGAGCGGATGGCGTTTCACCGATTCGGTGAAGCGTTTCTGAAGATCAAGATCGGAGAGCAGTCCGGCATACTCCCGCGAGATGCCGAGACGGCTTTCGCGGACGGATTGCTGGAGTCTGGCGAGTTCTGGAGAGTGGTTCACGGGTTCCTCCCCGGGTGGTTGGAGTAGTGAGAGAGCGCCTCGATGTCCCTGCGGATCTCTGCTGTCGTGGCCTCGAAGGGGCGGGGGGCCGTGCGTGAGCGGAGGATCCTCAAGAGAATGCCGAGGATCGCGAGATGGATCAGTCCCGCCGCTGCCAGAGAGACGGGCCATCCCCAGGAGAGCTTTATGGCCAGAAGGGAAACTGCCGCTCCAAGAAGGGCCACATAGGCGATCATCGCGATCACGACCATGGCCACGAGCAGAAGGATGGCCGCGACACTCTGACGGATCAGCAAACGGCCCTCCTCGGCCGCCAGTGCTCCGAGTGAGAGGGTGTAGCGCAGGATCCCGGCGGTGAGGCCGGTGATCCGGGAGGGGATGCCTCCGGGGAGATCCTGCGGATTCATCGTGCCGAATGAAGCGATGGCCGTGGCTGATGATTCTTAGCGGCGGCGCAGGAGGAGTCCGAGCACCAGACCGGCTGCGAAGGTGATGCCGACGGCGCGGAAGGGATTGTCCCGGACATAATCCTCGGCCTGTCCTGCAAGATCCTCGAGTTGATCGCGGTATTCGCCCACGGCCTCACCGGCACGGTCTGCCACATCGCTGTAGCGCTCGCGGGCCTGCTGGGAGAGATCGCCGTACTTGGCCTTGGCGGTCTTGGAGAGATCGTCGTAGGTGGAGCGTGCGGCATCCTTGAGGTCACTGGCCGCGGCCTGAAGTTCCTCTCGGCTCGCCGCATAGGCGGAGCGGGCATTGCTCCTTGCGGCATCGGCGACCTCGCGGGCGGCTGCTGCAGTGGCCTCGAGGGCTTTCTTGGCGTGAGCCTGACTGCTCTCGAGTTTCTCTGCTGCGGAAGGAGTGTTCTTGGAGTCGTTCATGGGATGTGGGATGGGGTTGCTATAATCCTTAAGTCAAGGATCGCAGAAGCCGATCCAATGGCAAGCAGGCATCAGCCTCTAAGGAATAAGCGGAACACTAATACTCCAGCGGTGGGCCGTTCCCAGAGGAAGCCGTTGGCGGTCAAGGCTTCCCGTCAGGCCGAGCTCGACGACTTCGGAGGAGCCGCCGAGCCGGGTGAGCTTCCTGGAAATCATCGATTCGGAAAGGTCGTCCAAGCTGTCGCTGTAGGTATTGAGCAGTAGGAACAGCGGAGAGTCGGATAGGGCTTCCTGAGCGATGTCGATCAGGAAAGGGAGATGATCGGAGAGTTTCCATAGTTCCCCTCCCTTGCCCCGGCCAAAGGCGGGCGGATCCATGATGATGCCGTCGTAGCGGTTTCCACGGCGGTTCTCCCGCTGCAGGAAGGTCACCGCATCCTCGACGATGTATCTGATCGGGGCATCTCCCAGGCCCGAGAGGCGTGCGTTGTCGGAGCACCAGCCGACCATTGCCCTTGCCGAGTCAACATGGGTGACGGAGGCTCCCGCCGCGGCTGCGGCCAAGGTGGCTCCTCCGGTGTAGCCGAATAGGTTGAGTACCTTGGGGGGTGCGTTCCCGTCCGTGGAGCCATCCTTTGATGCGCGGATCAAGCCGGTGATCCATTCCCAGTTGGCCGATTGCTCGGGGAAGAGGCCAAGGTGCTTGGAGTTGGTCGGCTTGACGAGGAGGGAGAGCGATTTGTATCGAACGATGCAGGGATCGGGGAGGGGATCTCGCCATTCCCAGGTTCCTCCCGTGGCGCGGTTGCCGGTGTATCGCCCCTCCCATGCGGGCAAGGATTCCGGATGATGCCACGGCCACTGCGCGGCTGTTTCCGGACGCAGGATCAGCCGACCGCACCAGCGCTCCACCCGCTGGCCGTCGCCCGTCGCGAGGAGTTCGTAACCCTCCCATTCAGGGTTCCCGGAAGGTTCGGTCATGAGTTCAGAGGAGGAGGTCAAGTCAGTGGTCCCTCCCTAAAACCCGTTCCGGAACTGGAGAAGCAGGAGCCAGAGATTCAGTCCGGCAATGACCCCGGCCATGACCCAGCCGATGATCCGGACCCAGAGCGGGTCGAGGAATTCCCCCATGATCCTGCGGCTTCCCGTGAACTGGACGAGCGGGATGACGGCGAAGCTGAGTTGCATGCTTAGGATGACCTGACTGAGAAGGAGGAGGTGGGTGGTGGAATTCTCGCCGGCGATCGCGATCACAACGACCGCAGGGATGATGGCAAGAAGGCGGGTCGCGAGGCGTCGCATCCAGGCGGGGATGCGGATGTTCACGAAGCCCTCCATGATGATCTGTCCGGCGAGTGTTCCCGTGAGGGTGCTGTTCTGGCCCGCAGCCAGCAGGGCGATGGCAAAGAGGGTACTCGCCCCGGTGATCCCCAACATCGGGGTGAGCAGGTGGTAGGCCTCCTGGATCTCTGCAATGTCGGTGCGTCCAGCGCGGTGAAAGGTGGCTGCGGAGAGGATCAGGATTGCGGAATTGATGGCCAGGGCGATCGTGAGCGCGATGTTGGAGTCGATGGTGGCGAACCGGACGGCCTCCTTTTTTCCGACCTGATCAAGGGGGTATCGGCGCGTCTGCACAATGGAGGAGTGCAGGTAGAGGTTATGAGGCATCACCGTGGCACCAAGGATGCCGACGGCGATGAAGAGTTTTCCGGGGTCTGTGACCACGGAGGGGGAGGGGATGAATCCGTGGAGGACTGCGGGGATGTCCGGTCTTGAGAAAAGAAGCTCAAGTCCAAAGCATGCGGCAATCGTGCCGATGAGGACAATGACCAGAGCCTCGATGTAACGGAATCCCTTCTGCTGAAGCAGAAGCAGTAGAAGGACGTCGACCGTGGTGATGAGGACGCCCCAGATCAGGGGAATATGGAAGAGGAGATTCAGCGCGATGGCGGAGCCGATCACCTCGGCCAGATCACAGGCGGCAATGCCCACTTCGGCGGCGATCCAGAGGGGAATGGCCGCTCTCTTTCCGTAGTGGATCCTGCAGCTCTGGGCGAGATCGTGACCGGTGACGATTCCGAGTTTGAGCGAGAGACGCTGGAGGAACATCGCCATGATGCTGGAGAGCAGGATGACCGAGAGGAGGGCGTAATTGTACTTGGATCCCCCGGCCAGATCGGTCGCCCAGTTTCCGGGATCCATGTAGCCCACCGCCACTAGGTATCCCGGGCCGGCAAAGGCGAGCATCTTTCTCCAAAAGCCGTGTCGCTCAGGGATGTTGACTGAGCGGTGTACTTCGGGAAGGCTGGGCCGGTGTGGTTGATTCATAAAAATTAGCCTTGGCTAATTTATTTATATGAGACTATAAATTTCCTGCAATCCAATTCCACTGATCCAGGTAGCACAACCCGAAACCCCTATGATCAAAACAGGAAACAGGTCATCTTCCGCAGTGGAGGACTACTTGGAGCGGATCCAGGAACTCATTGAGACCAAGGGGTATGCCCGAGTCGTGGATATCGCCGGTAGTCTTGGGATTTCCCAGGCAAGCGTCACCAACATGGTCAAGCGCCTTGATGCTGAGGGGTTTGTCAGGCATGAGAGATACCGGGGACTGGTTCTGACAGTGGAGGGGGAATCGATCGCCAAGGCGATCGGTAAGCGCCATCGGATTCTGACTGATTTTCTGAACCTGCTCGGGGTTGCCAGTGCCGAGGTGGAGCGTGACGTGGAGGGGATGGAGCATCACCTGAGTGCAGACTCATTGGGGGCGATTGAGTCGCTCTGTGCAGAGCTTGCGGCGAATCCTGAGATGCTCCTTCGGATAAAAAAATCCTGCGGGGAACCAAAGTAAAAAACCGGACACTTGATGACCGTTTGGAGGATTCTTTTCCTTGCGTGAAACGGATTGCTGTGGGTAGCTTTTGAAAAGGCTTCAACCCATGTCTCCCTTCAAGCAACTGGCATCCCGGCTCGGTATCTCCGACCGACAGCTACGGCGTTATGCCGAGGAGGGCAAGGTCGTCGGGGTCTACACCACCAAGGGGGGGCATTGGCGTCTGAGAGGGCAGTTGACCGAAGCCCGCGTGGAGCGCGCGAAGAAGGTGCTCAGGTTGACGCCCTCCATCGCCCTCAACCGCTACAAGGAGCGATACAAGCGCGCGAACGTGGTGATCAAGGATGTCCAGAAGCAGTGGAAGCAGACATTTGAGCCCCCAAAAAAGAAGATCCGCAAGACCAAGCCCGCCCCGGAACCGAAGCCGGGTGATGCGATCCAGGGGGATCTCTTTGCCCAGTGGTGAAGGGGTGTTGCCGGCGTGACCGTATTGTCACGTTCCCCTGCTTTTCAGAAAGACGATTTTAGGGCTTTCTTGATATCTTTCCAATGATCTCGCCGATGATTCCCCGTGCACTCTTCCTGCTCTGTTTCCCACTGATGATGCTTGGCATCGTGGGAACGCTGGAGGCATCCGCAGGCAAGTCCGATAGCCCGTCTGTTGCCGCAACGCTCTCCCATAGGGGTGCCAAGGTGAGGCAGAAGGTGGAACTGGTGATTTCCGTGCGCGGCGCCTCGAATCCCCTCATCGAGTGCATTGAGAGGCCGCCCGAGCTTGTTTTGAAGGCGATCCGCCGCAGGCAACTTCTGCACACCGGGGAAGGGGATGTCTGGCTTTTCCGCTACAGGATCCTTACCACCCGGGTGGGAGATTTCGAGATTCCCCCGATCCGGATTGTCGATGGAAGCCGATGTGCCGATACCAAGCCGCTTTTCCTTCGCGTCTCCTCGAGTGGAGAGCCCCCTGCACTGACTGGCAGGGAACTTTCGCTTGCCGTGGATATCCCGCCGTCGCTCGGTGAGGAGGTCATCAAGGCGGCGCCCCAGCCGACCCCCAAACCCGAGCCCGCCCCGAAGCCGCACGATGGTCGGCCCTTCGCCACTCGCGCGGGATCAACCCTTCAGCATCTTCTCAAGGACTTCTGGGAGTATCCCGGGGGCTGATTTTTTGACGCAGGGCTTTTTTCAAGGGTGCTTGCTTCGCAGGCTTTCATTGGGTACATAGACCCTTATGTCCCCGGTACTGTTAGTTCCCGCGTTTCTGATAGCGGGCGGATCTTCATTTCTGGGAAATGTCGAACTGCCGACTCCCGTGGAGATGATGAATCATACCTTGGCTGGCGAAAAGATACCCTCCAGGGAGGTGGTCTGCCGGAACCGTTGGGGTACCCCCATGCTGCCTGATGGAAAGGGAGGGTACAGCGTGATCGCTCCCATCAAGAAAAACCTGATCGCCCAGAGCCTCTGGATTCCGCCCGTTTCCGGCAATCGTCCCAAACTGATCGCCAAAAATGTTCTGGCCGCCCCTGCCTCCATTCCGACGACACCAACTGAGCCCGCATCAACAGGGACGCCCGTGCAGTAACGCGTCTGGTTAGCAAAAAGTTCACTCGGGGTATGTGCTCCGTGTGGAGCATGACCATCCCAATGGTTAACCCCGGATTATGCAATAGGGGTAGGATTCCGGGAGCGGGGAAGGGGTTAAAAAGTTAACCCGCTTGCCGAGCACTATCCGGGTGAACACGCAAACACTGCTGGCAAGATTCCACTGCGTAATCCGCGTTCAGGTATACTTGAGGACTTCCTCGATGGTGGTCACGCCGTCGAAGATGCAACGCAGTCCGTCGGCACGAAGGGTACTCATCCCCAGTTCCATTGCTTTCTGGCGCAGCACGACATTGGGTGCTTTGTCATTGATGAGGGCCCGGATCGGGTCGCTTACCTTGAGGAGCTCAAAGAGGCCCTTGCGCCCCCTGTAGCCGGTGTTGTTGCATTCCGCGCATCCTTTGCCGAAGAAAAAGGTCTTGTCTCCCACATCATAGGGTGTGAGGCCGAGCCGGGCCAGGACTGCCTCATCGGGTTCGTAAGGTGTCTTGCATTTGGAACAGATCCTGCGAACCAGTCGCTGTGCGAGCACACCCTCGAGCGATGCGGAGATCATGAAAGGTTCCACACCCATGTCGACCAGGCGTGACACTGCTCCGGTCGAGTCGTTGGTGTGAAGCGTGGTGAAGACCAGGTGACCCGTGAGCGAGGCCTGGATGGCGATGGTGGCGGTTTCCAGATCGCGTGTTTCACCGATCATGATCCTGTCGGGATCCTGACGCAGGAAGGACCTGAGGACTTTGGCGAAAGTCAGGCCGATTCCCTCGTTCACCGGAACCTGGAGGATGCCGTCGATCTCGTATTCCACCGGGTCCTCCGCCGTCAGGAGCTTGGAGTCGATGGTGTTGATTTTGTTGAGGCAGGCGTAGAGGGTCGTCGTCTTTCCCGAGCCGGTCGGACCGGTGACGATGAAGATGCCATTCGGTTTCTCGATGACCCCGAGGATATACTCGTAGATATCGGGCGGCATCTGGAGTGTCTCCAGATCGAGTTGGACGGCGCTTCGGTCGAGTACGCGGAGCACCACGCTCTCGCCGAACTGGGTCGGGAGCGTGGAGACACGCAGGTCTACCACCTTTTCCCCGATCTGCCTCTGGATGCGTCCGTCCTGCGGGACGCGCCGTTCGGCGATGTTGAGGTTCGCCATGACCTTGATTCGGGAGGTGATGGGGAGTGCGAGATGGCGCGGGGGGGGGTCCATCTCGTAGAGTGCCCCGTCGACTCGGTAGCGGATCTTGAATTCCTTCTCGAACGGTTCGAAGTGGATGTCACTCGCCTGGGCCTGAACCGCGCGGTCAAGAATCAGGTCGACGTAGCGGATGATCGGAGTGGCATTCGCCTCGGCAGCAGCTGCGGCGGCGTTGAACCGCTCCTCGTCGGTCTCCACCATCGTGACCTCGGTCTCCGCGAGTTGCTTGAGGACATCCTCCATGGAGGTCTCCTCGCTCCCGTAATGGGTGGCGATGAGTTGCTCCACCTGATGTCGCGGCGCCACGACCTGGACAATGTCGCGGTTGAGGGTGAAACGGAGATCATCAAGAGCCTGGGTGTCAAGGGGATTGGTGAGGGCCACCGTCAGGACGTTGCCGGAAGCCGTCACCGGAATCAGGCCATGCAATCTGGCCATTCCCGAGGGAACGAGATGGACCAGTGCAGGGAGGGGTTCGAAGGTGGAGAGGTCCACGGCATCGACTCCCAGTTCCGCCGCGATGACCTGGGCGAAATACTCGTTGGTGAGCACACCCTGCTCGACCATGATCTCGTCGATGGGTCGACCGGAGTTGAGCGCTTCCGAGAGGAGTTCCTCGCCGGTGACCTCGTCGACGATTCCCGCGCGCTTGAAGATATCGATGACCTGATGCGGATTCATGACGTGCTAGTGTTCGTCGCCCATGGTGCTCGAGATCACCTCGTCTGCGGTGGTCAGTCCGGCCAGCACTTTGCGGATGCCGTCTTCGCGGAGGGTCCGCATTCCGAGTTCCCTGGTCCTGTGGCGAAGTTGCAGGGTGGTGGCCCCCCGGTTGATCATCTGGCGGATTTCATCGTCTGCGACGAAGATCTCGAAGATACCCATCCGTCCCCGGTATCCCTTGCCTCGGCATTTCTCGCAGCCCACGGCCTTCATCGGCGTGGCGCGCGCCAGTTGTGCGGCATCCAGGCCCAGGGCCCGCATCTCGTAGTCGGAAAGTTCCCCGGGCGCCTTGCAGTTGCCGCAGAGCTTCCGGACAAGTCGCTGGGCCATCACGGCCCGCACGGCGCTCGAGACGAGGAAGGGTTGGACCCCGATGTCCACGAGTCGTGCGACGGCCCCGGGGGCGTCGTTGGTGTGCAGGGTCGAGAGTACCAGATGACCCGTGAGGGAGGCGTTGATCGCGATGGAAGCCGTTTCCTGATCACGGATTTCTCCCAGCATCACGACGTTGGGTGCCTGACGGAGCATGGCACGAAGGGCTGCCGGGAATGTCATGCCGATCTCGGAATTCACCTGGACCTGGTTGATCCCGGTCATCTGGTATTCGACCGGTTCTTCGACCGTGATGATCTTCCGGTCAGGCTTGTTCATGTAGTTGAGACAGGCGTACAGGGTCGTCGTCTTTCCAGAACCCGTCGGTCCGGTCACCAGGATGATGCCGTCCGGAAGCTGGACCAATCGTTCAAAGAGCGCCTGGTCGTCGCTCAGGAAGCCGAGTTCAGGCAGGCCGAGCATCAGCGAGGACTTGTCGAGGATACGCATGACGATGCTCTCGCCGTGCACGGTCGGGATGCTGTTCACGCGGAGATCAACGGCCTTGTCACCGACCTTGATCTGGATGCGTCCGTCCTGGGGAACGCGTTTTTCCGCAATGCTCATCGTCCCCGTCATGATCTTCAGGCGGCTGATGATGGCGCCCTGAAGCTTTTTCGGAGGGCTCTGGACTTCCTGGAGGTTGCCGTCGATCCGGAAACGTATCCGAAGACGCTTTTCCATCGGTTCGATGTGGATGTCGCTTGCCCTGCTGTTCTGGGCTTCCACGAGGATGTTGGAGACCATGCGGATGATGGGGGCGTCATCCCCCGCATCCTCTTCGACCTCGACCTCCCCCTCAGTCTTTCCGATCTCCTCGAATCCGAAAGGGTAGAGGCTCTCGAGTTTCTCGGTGATCTGGGCGGGAATGGCGCAGACGAACTCGACGGGCCTCTTGAGGAGGAATCCGATGCTGTCAAACGCCTCGAAATCCATCGGATCCGCCACGGCCATGACCACTGAGCCGTCATGCTCCGAAACTGGAACCGTCTTGTATCGGCGCGCTGTCTCCGGCGTCAGGAGAGCAATGAGATCCGGGCTGGGGGTGACATGGGCGAGGTCGATGTAATCCATCCCGTTCTGGGATGCGAGCGTGCGTGCGATGTCCTCCGCCGAGACGATGCCTTCCTTGACCAGGTTCTCAACCAGATGAAGGCCCCCCGAGTGGGCGCTCACTTCCTGAAGCTGCTCCTGAGTCACCAATCCGACATCCTTCAGGATCTCGATCACGTAGTCGTCGTTGGCCGGCATTTTCTGGGGAAATCGTTTTGGAAGGGAGGAGGGTGAACTATCATCCATGCCACGCACCGCTTGTCAACGAAGGCAGGGCACGCGGGCGTTGATTTTGAATCAATCCTTCCCTATGAAGATAGGGCATGACTCGTTACCGCACCATTCTCTTCTTCGGCGCTCCCGGAAGCGGCAAAGGAACCCAAGGCAAGATTCTGGGAAAAACGCCCGGATTTTACCACTGCGCATGCGGAGACGTCTTCCGATCCCTCGACCCGGCCAGCGAACTGGGCGCCGAGTTCCTTGAGTACTCGAGCAAGGGAAAGCTTGTTCCCGACGAGATCACCGTTCGTCTTTGGCACGAGTCGATCCGCAAGACGGTGGAGTCTGGTAAATTCCGCCCCGATCGGGATTATCTGATTCTCGACGGTATACCGCGAAACGTCGCCCAGGCGGCGTTGATGGAGGATCTGATCGAGGTGCGCCGCGTTTTTCACCTATCCTGCCCGGACCGCGACAAGTTGGTGGCGCGCCTCAAGAAGCGTGCGCTTAGGGATAACCGTCTCGATGATGCCAACGAGGAGGTGATCCGTCACCGGCTTGCCACTTATGATTCCGAGTCGAAGCCGATGCTGGAGCATTATTCATCTGTGAAACGGCACGATATCGACGCCACCATGACTCCTCTCGAGGTGCTTCACGGGATCATCCTCGGTCTGCTCGATGAGATGAAGACCGCCAAGTAGGAGGCCCGCCGCTCGTCGGGCGCCCGTCGGGCGAACATGGTCTCCAACCCAACAAGCGCTCCAGCCTTACCACCATGAGTCAGTTTGAAAATCTCCGGGCCTCCTCGCTCTACTGCAACAAGTGCGCCAAGGCCATGCCGGTCAGGGAATCGCTGCTGCTGGTTCTGCCGGACAAGGAGATCCATGATTATCTCTGCACCGGATGCTCTTCCTCCCTTGGTCATCGCGAAGTCTCGTCGGGGGAGTTGATGCTCTCCCGCTCCTCGATGGGGCGTCGTCGTTCGCCCGGGATGATGAATCCTTACCGGGCCTAGAATCAAGATGCGTGTCCTTTTCGCAGGAACCGGTGACATCGGGATTCCCTCACTCCGTTACCTCGCCGACAGTCACGAGCTCATCGGCGTGCTGACCCAGCCAGACCGGCCTGCGGGCCGTCACCGGGAGTTGAAAGCCCCTGCGATCAAGGAGGAGGCGAATCGTCTTGTCCCCGAAGTTCCGCTTCTGCAACCGGAGTCGCCGCGTCAACCGGAAGTCATCGACTGGATCCGCAAGCTTGCCCCCGAGGTCATGGTCACTATGGCCTACGGCCGGATCCTTCCCCGGGAACTTCTCGAGGCTCCCTCCCTTGCATGCCTGAATATCCACGCATCGCTTTTGCCGAGGCATCGGGGAGCCTCGCCGATCCAGGCAGCGATCGCCTCCGGTGACATGGAGAGCGGAGTCACCATCATGCATATGGCGGAGGGGCTCGATACGGGGGACATTGTCCTTGAAAAACGCCTCGGGATCGGGCGCCGCGAGACGGCGGGATCCCTCTCGGATCGGCTTGCCGAGCTATCCCCGATCGCCTTGGCCGAGGCGCTGGAACTTCTCTTAGCAGGGAACGCCCCTCGTTCCGTGCAGGATGACGCGCAGGCAACCGTGACCGGCAAGATCGGCCGTCCCGAGACACTCATAGACTGGGCTCGGCCCGCAGTGGAGATCGAGAGAAAAATCCGCTCGCTTCAGCCGCGTCCCGGCGCGGTTGCCACATTACTCTCGGCGGATGGCGGCTCTGTCACGCTCAAGATCCATTCGGCAATCATTGCCCGCCGATCACATGGCGCCCCGGGATCAGTCCTTCGCATCGATGGGCGCGGAGTTCTTGTCGCCTGCGGTGATGGTGCTCTCCTGCTCGGCACAATCCAACCGGAGGGGAAGGGTAGGATGCATTCCTCGGCTTTCGCCAGAGGCCATGCCTTATACCATTGACACGATTAGTCTGGTGGAATTGGCGAAGGAATTTTGGTGATGGGCTAGGCGGAAGACCGAGGGCAACCAAGCCCGTGGGGACTGGTGCGGAAGACTGCGGCTGATACCGCAGCCTCGAAGAGGTGGCACCGTCCGCCGGTAGGCGGATGCCATCAATCTGAAGATAACCCGAGGGATGACAACAACGCCCATCGCCGAAAGAACCAGCCGATTCTATCGGAATCAGAGTGGAGATGGTATTAAAGTCCAAGGTTGAGCGAGGCATGCAAAAGCCGAAGGTTGGCAGTTTGAGAGGGCTCGCCGGAGTGCTTGAGCTGTTGCGCAAGCCGCCTTCCTTGGATTTTCGGTGATTCCTGTTGCCTAGCTCACCTTTCCAGGGGGTATGGCCATGGGGGGATTCCGGTTTATTCGGCTTTCAGGTTCCGCGAAATTTTTTCATGATGGCAGGAGATGAGAATCGCGGTCTTCAACACCAAGAAGTATGAACGCCGCGCCTTGGAGGAGGCCGCCAAGGGGTCTTCCCTTGAGTTTACTTTTCTGGAGCCTAGGTTGGAGGCTCACACTGCGGCGTTGGCTGCGGGCCATGAGGCTGTCCTGATCTTCGTCAATGACTCGGCAAACCGCACCGTTCTGGAAAAAATTGCCGGGGGAGGCACGCGCTTCCTGGCTACCCGGAGTGCCGGGTTCAACCAGATCGACATCAAGGCGGCGCAAGAGTTGGGCATTCAGTTGGCATACGTTCCCGCCTACTCGCCCAACGCCGTGGCGGAGTTCACGATCGGGCTGATCCTGACTCTGGCGCGACACATCCACGAGGGGCACAACCGCGTGAGGCGTGCCGACTTCAACCTCGAGGGTCTCTGCGGATTTGAGCTGCGGGACAAGACCGTGGGTGTCTGCGGGACGGGTCGCATCGGCACGGCCGTGGTCAGGCTGCTAAGCGGTTTTGGGTGCAGGATTCTGGCCTACGACGAGGAGCCCAACGAGGAGGTGACCCTGCTTGCCTCCTATGTCGATACGCGGGAGGAGCTCTTCCGATACTCCGACATCCTGACCCTCCATGTCCCGCTCATGCCCTCCACCTACCATCTCATCGACAAGGCGGCGATCTCGATGATGAAGGACGGGGTCTTCCTCATTAACACGAGCCGCGGCGCCCTGATCGACACTCCCGCTGTTGTGGAGGCACTCAAGAGCCGTAAGGTCGGCTTTCTCGCGATCGATGTCTACGAGGAGGAGGCCTCCCTTTTCTTTGAGGATCACTCCTCGGACATCATCAACGACGATACATTCGCCCGCCTGCTGACATTTCCCAATGTGGTCGTCACGGGTCATCAGGCCTTCCTCACCGACCATGCCCTTCGGAATATCGCGGAGACGACGGTCAAAAGTCTCACGGAGTTCGCCTCCGGGATACCCTGCAGTCATGCATTGCCGTTGATGTCATGAAGAGAGGTCTCCTCACGCTTCTTTTCGGGGTGCTCCTGTTCACGCAGGGGTGTGCCCCGCGCGAGCAACGCGCCGATCTTGTCTTCATCAACGGCGCGGAGCCCGAGACGCTCGATCCCGCGCTGATCACCGGTCAGCCCGAGGGGCGGATTGTGAATGCGCTCTTCGAGGGGCTGCTGCGATTCGACCGTCATGGAAGGAGCGGCCCCGGCGTCGCCTCCTCGTGGGAGATTTCGCCGGATCGTCTGACCTACACCTTTCACCTCCGTCCCGATGCCCGATGGAGCGACGGTCGACCCGTGACGGCAGGGGACTTCGTGGATTCCTGGCGCCGCACGCTCGATCCCGTCACGGCTTCGGCCTACAGCTACCAGCTCTTTCCCGTGCAGGGGGCGGAGGAATTTGCCAGCAGCACGGGCGGCTCAGCCGGTAAGAGAGCCGATTTCTCCTCCGTGTGGGTGAAGGCCCCCGATGAGCGGACGCTGTTGGTGAAGCTCCGGCAACCCACCCCTTACTTCCTCGATCTCTGCGCCTTCCCGACGCTCTACCCCGTGAGGACCGATCTGATCGGGAAATACGGCGACGATTGGGTGAAGCCCGGCAAGCTTGTGGGCAACGGGGCGTTCCTTCTCGAGGACTGGAGGATCAATGATTCGGTTCGTCTTGCGAAGAATCCCCTCTACTGGGATCAGGCGAACGTCTCCCTCCGCTCCATCCGGATCCTCCCGATCAGCAAGGCCAACGTCGCCTACAATTTCTACGCCGCGGGACAGGCCGACCTGATCATGGACAAGGGACTTGCGCCGCCCTCGCTGCTCGACGCGCTCAAAGTCCGTCCCGACTTCCACGCCGCTCCCTTCCTGGGCACCTACTTCCTGCGGTTTAACTGCACCAAGGGACCCTTCACTGATGTCCGCGTACGCAAGGCCTTTTCGATGGCACTCGACCGCAAGCGCCTCACGACCAAGATCACCCGGGCCGGGGAGACCGATGCCCTGAGCTTTGTCCCTCCGGGGATTTCCGGATATGAGGCTCCATCAGGTCTCCCGGAGAATGCCGTGGAGGCGCGCCGGTTGCTCGCCGAGGCGGGATACCCGGGAGGAAAGGGGTTTCCCCTGACCACCTATCTCTACAGCGAGGGGGAACTCAACGAGGGGATGGCGATCGAGCTTCAGTCGATGTGGAAGGAGGTGCTCGGCGTCACCGTCCAGCCCGCCCGTCAGGAGTGGAAGGTCTATCTCAACTCGCTCGGATCGCTCGACTTCGGCATCGCCCGCTCCAGTTGGGTGGGTGATTATCCCGATCCGAACACCTTCCTGGATCTCTTCCTCTCCGGAAGCGGGAACAATCGCACCGGCTGGAGCAATCCGGTCTACGATCGCCTGATCGGTCAGGCGGCTTCCGAGACCGATCCCGTACGACGCTTCGCGACCCTGCGCAGGGCGGAGGAGTTCCTCGTGCGCCAGGAGGCGCCGATTGCACCGATCTTCTTCTATGTCGGGATCCAGCTCTATGACGGAAACCGGATCGGAGGCATCGAGGCGAATGTGCTCGACGAACATCCCCTGAGGGAGATCTTCCTGAAAAAGTCTGATTAACCATGAGACCTCGATTCTCCACCAAGGGATGCACCGCCCTGATCACCGGTGCCACGGCGGGGCTGGGAGCCGAGTTCGCACGTCAGCTGGCTCCGAAGGCTTCGCGCCTGATCCTTGTGGGCCGTCGTGAGGATCGTCTTGCATCCCTTGCCACATCACTCCGCGCCGACTTTCCTTCACTTGTCGTCGATGCGCTTCCGGCCGATTTGGCCAAGTTCGGAGAAAGGGAGCGTCTTGCTGCATGGATCATCCGCGAGGATATCCCGCTCAACCTGCTCATCAACAACGCGGGTTTGGGTGATCTCGGCCCCTTTGACTCGGCCGAGTGGAACCGTCTCGCACCCGTTCTGGAGGTGAATGTCACGGCGTTGACGCATCTCACCCACCTGCTCCTGCCGATGCTCCGCTCCCAAAGGTCTGCCGGCATCCTGAATGTCAGTTCGATAGCAGGATTCTTCCCACTCCCCGAGATGGCTGTCTATGCGGCGAGCAAGGCCTATGTGACGAGTTTCAGCGAGGCGCTTCGCATGGAACTCGCGCCCGAGGGCATTTCGGTGACAGCGCTCTGTCCGGGGCCGGTGCCCACCGAGTTTTTCGAGGTGGCCAGCCGTAATGGGGAGACGATCCGAGCGATGGATCGGTCCCATCCGGTGTTGGCAACTTCGCCGGATTCCGTGGTTCGCGGAGCCTTGTCGGGACTCGAACGTGACAAGCCCGGCGTGATCCCCAACAGGCTACTGGCGCTTCTTGTGCGCGGCGTGAGGCTGCTGCCGTTTCCTCTTATCCGCACCGCGATTCAACTGGGAGCGGGCCCAAGGAAGCCGGGAAAAAAGTAGCTCCCGCAACAGACAGGTTTCCCCCCGGGGCGGAAGATCCGGGATATCAATGATCCGCGCGGCATTGACGATGGCTTGCAGATCGGGGAAACTGCCCATGTGAAAAATTTCACAAGATGGTCCACCAAGGATATTGACCCGAAGTCGAACGCCTCGTTCGCCTCCGCAATCGAACTGATCGGCCCAGACCTCTACTCGGTGGAGGAACGGATCCGCGAACAGTCGAACTCCGTCGATGCCGGGATCGAGCACTATTTCGAGTATGCCATCGGGGGAAGCGGCAAGCGCCTTCGTCCCGCCCTGGCACTTCTCTCGGGAGGCGCCACGGGACGCATCGTTTCCGATCATGTCGATCTGGCTGTCATCGTCGAACTCATCCACATCGCGAGCCTCGTCCATGACGACATCATGGACGGTGCCGACCGGCGCCGCGACCGGCCGACGCTCAATGCCAAGTGGGGAAATTCACTCACCGTCCTAGTGGGTGACGTCCTCTTCGCTCATGCCCTGCGTCTCTCGACGAAGTTTTCCAACTCGGATGTCTCACGCAGGATCGCCGATGCCGCGGCCGATGTCTGCACGGGTGAGATCCTTCAGACTCAGCGCCGTTTTGATCTGAATCTTCCGCTCTCTGAGTATTACCGGATGGTTCAGATGAAGACCGGCGCGCTTTTCGCCGTCTCGTGCGAGTTGGGGGCCTTCCTCAGCGGCGCCTCCCCCTCGGTCATCAGTGCTCTCAAGAACTATGGCAACAAAGTGGGCATTGCCTACCAGGTGCTCGACGACTGCATCGATCTCGTCGGCGACGAGGAGATGATCGGCAAGACGCTTGGCACCGATATTGCCTGCGGGAAGTTCACGCTTCCCGTCCTGTTGCTTCTCCAGAACGCATCCGCGAAGGAGAGGGACGAACTCCGCTCCCGCTTCCTCTCCGAGGAACCCATGCCTGCCGCCGAACTCGCCGCCCTGGTGACCTCGAGGGGTGCTCTTCCCGCATCCGTTAAGGCCGCCCGCAGCCTTGTCGACGAGGCCGAGGCGGAACTCGTCCATGTTCAGGATAACCGCCATGCCGCCGCCCTGCGCGCGATGACCGAGTATCTCCGCGGTGTCCTCGATTCCCTTTGCTAGAGCGCGGTTAAACCCAAAAAATCTCGGCACTCCCCGTCTGGCGCGAGAATGGGATGATTTCCGGATTTCTCCCCCTTGCGAAGCAAGGGGTTTGGTCTAGTTTTACGCATGATATCATCCCGTATCGGGGAGTTGCCGCAGTCCGAGCGGCCCCGTGAACGTCTCTCCTCCCATGGTGCCGGTGTGCTCACCGATGCCGAACTCCTGGCTATCTTTCTGCGGACCGGCAAGGTCGGTCTCGATGTCCTCTCCCTGGCCAAGTCGCTTATCGCAGAGTGGGGAAGTCTGAGGCGTCTTGCCGGATGTTCCGTGGAGGAACTCTCCATGCTCCCGGGAATGGGGCCTGCCAAGGCTGCGGAGCTCAAAGCCGCGTTTGAAATGGGGCGCCGGATGGCTCTGCCCGAGGCGGAGCGTCCCAGGATCGATCGTGCGGGTGTCATTCATGGTCTGCTCGCCCGTGAGATGGAAATCCTCCAGTATGAGTCGCTCCGTGTTCTCCTTCTCGATACCCGTCACGGCCTCTTGGAGCATAGGGAGGTGTCGAGGGGAAGTCTCAATGAGAGCATCGCCCATCCCAGGGAGATCTTCCGTCCGGCGATTGCCAAAGGGGCTTATGCCATTGCGGTGGCCCATAACCATCCCTCGGGCGACCCTCAACCGAGCGAGGCTGACAGGCGTCTCACCCGTCGATTGGCCGAGGCTGGGACGCTTCTCCAGATTCCACTTGTCGATCATGTCATCATCGGAGCGCAACGCGCGGGGAATGCCCCATACTTCAGCTTCCGCGAAGCGGGATTGATTTAAGAAGCCGCTGATTAAACCCGAAAATCGCATCAGGGACGGGAGAACGGATCTGCTTGTCAGTTCTTGCCCGGGGGAGGGGTTCATGGAGAAGATGACGGGATCGCACGTCATCGTTACAGCTGGGAGGAGGGGAAGGAACGTCGCAGGAATCCTTGGTTTCTGCGGTGGTGGTTCCTTGTGCCCATGTTATTGCTGATCGCAGGTTCCCTTGCTGCTTTGGCGGTCTACGGTTGGATGGTCGCTGAGTTCTCGGCGAGGGCGGCCAGTTTCGATCTGGAGAAACTTCCCAGAATGGAGTCGGCCAGCGTGATCCTGGACCGCTCGGGCCAGCAGATCGGGAAGATCTTCATCCAGAACCGCCTGCCGATTCCTTATGACCAAATCCCCAAGGAGATGGTCAACGCGGTCGTGGCCGAGGAGGATAACCGATTCTTCGAGCATCACGGGGTCGATTACTTTGGTGTCCTCCGGGCGGCGATCAGCAACTACCGACAAGGGCGGGTGAAGCAGGGGGCGAGCACGGTAACCCAACAGTTGGCCCGCAATTCCTTCGACCTCCGTGAGCGCAGCTACCGCCGCAAACTTCTGGAGATGTTTGTGGCGCAACGCATCGAGGAGCATCTCCCGAAGGAGAAGATCATGGAACTTTACCTGAACCGCGTCTACTTCGGCAGCGGCTTCTACGGCGTCGAGGCGGCGTCGAGGGGATACTTCGGTAAGTCGGCCAAGGATCTCTCGGTCGGGGAATGCGCCATGCTTGCCGGTCTACTCAAGAGTCCGAACGCACTCTCTCCTTGGAACAATCCGAAGGGGGCGAAGAAGGTTCGGGACTTCGTCCTTGGCCGCATGAGGGAGATGCGCCTGATCTCCCGTGACGAGTATCAGAAAGCCGTCGAACTCAATCTGTCGGTCCGCAAGCGAACGAATCCCAACAGGGTTTCCTACGCGATCGATCTGGTCCGCCAGCAAGCGATCGCGGCTCTTGGATACGACCGCGCAATGAACGACGGGGTGTGCATCCAGACCACCTTCGATTCCAAGCTGCAGCTTGCCGCCGAGCGTGCCATGCGGTCCCAATTTGAGGCTGTCGAGCGTTTGACGGGTTACAACCACCCGACCTTCGCCCAGTACCGCGAGGCCAACCACAAGCTTGAGGAGGCGGCGCAAAGGGGAGAGCCGGTCACCATGCCTTCACCCGGCTACATCCAGGGGGCCGTGCTTGCCGTCGAGAATCAGACCGGTGGGATTCTCGCGGTTGCGGGGGGGCGTGATTTCCTCCACAGCGAATATAACAGGGCGCTGCAGGGGCGCCGTCCCCCCGGGACACTCTTCACCCCCATGGTCGCCGCCGCCGCCTATTCCAAGGGGATCTTCCCCGGGGATCCCGTGGAGGACGGCTGTATCGACAACCATTACGTGATGATCGGCGGCGATAACGGAATCCTTGGCGAGTGGGGTGTCGAGAGGCCCGATAACGACTATGAGGGGCCGATGCCCTCGAGCGAGGCGGTCTCACGTGGCAAGAATGCGGCGGTGATCCGGCTTGGTTTCCGGACCGGATTGGATCAGTTGGAAAAATTCTGCAGAGCAGCCGGCATCCGTTCCCCGATACGCGATGTCGCCAATGCCTACCTTGGCTCGAGTGAGATGACCCTTGATGAACTGACGCTTGCCTACACGGCATTCCCGGGAGGCGGGACCCGCCCGGCGAAGCTCTTCACCATATCACGCATCACCGATCAGGAGGGGAATCTCCTCTTCGAGAATCCCGCAACCCGCGTTCCGGTGATACCTGCGGAGGCGGCGTGGCAGGTTCACTCGTTGCTCAGGGATGCTCTCTTCAAGACATGTGCCCAGGCTGTGGCAACCGCCGGAGTGAACACCAACTCGCCCTTGGCCGGAAAGCCCGGCACGGCCTACGACTTCACCGATACCTGGTTTGTCGGATATTCCGAAGCCGTGACCTGCGGTGTCTGGGTCGGCTTCGACAAACCCCAGAAGATCTACCGGGGAGCCTTCGGCAAGGATCTTGCCCTTCCGATCTGGTCGCAGGTGATGACTGCCTCGCTCGCTTCCTTCCCATCCCGGACGCCCTCAGCCCCTCCGGGGCTCAAGCAGGCGGAGATCTGCAGAAGTTCGGGCCTGCCGCCCGCCGAGGCTTGCCGGAAGATCCCCGGGATGGTTGTGACCTGCCATGCCACCCAAGCCCAGCTCCCCTCCGGGATCTGCGATGTCCACGGGGGTGGTGTTAGGAGCTACTCCAAGGATGTTGATCAGGAAGAGTGGCCGCGTGCCGCGGCGGCCGTGGACCTCACGCGCGTGCGTCCCATCACGGTGAACGCGCCCACGCTCCTGGCCCAGAGCGATCTCTATCGTGCCGTGAACCCGGCCATGAATGCGGCTGCGGTTGACGACGGTAGCATCAAGGTGGCCCGGGCCACCACGCCGGATGGCAAGGATCCCGGGGCTCAGGCCGCAACCCAGGCTACCAATGTGGCTGCGGCTCTTCCGGCCGGTGAAAAGGAAGTACGCAGGGCGGAACCCGTTCGTCCGATGGACCTACCGACCGCAGCTCCCGTGCTCACGATCCCCGCGCCGAAACCGGCGCAGTTTTAACCCGGAATTTGCATTGGGAATTTCTGAGAACATAGGAGGCCAAGTTAAAAGAGTTAAAAAGGTGAAATGTTACAACGTGTATCTGGGAGAGCCCTGACTCGGCATTCGGATGGGGGAAGTCGGGGAAAGTGCCCTAAAAGATGCCCTCATGAGTTCCATTCGGCCTCTGACTTCAGCCCCTTGTAACCTTTTAACGGTGTAACGCTTTTAACCTTTTTCGGACTCACCATCCGGGTGAACCGCTCAAAC
>JBAPTI010000045.1:0-1737 GCA_049282095.1 Chthoniobacterales bacterium | reverse complement strand
CCGAGGCGTTGTCGAGGAACAGGCCCGTGGACTCCACGACGACCTCGGCGCCCACATCGCCCCACGCCAGGGCTGCGGGGTCGCGCTCGGCCGTCAGGCGGATCGTGTTGCCGTTGACGATGAGGTTCGAGCCCTCAACCGAGACATCGCCCTTGAAGCGGCCATGCACCGAGTCGTACTTGAGCATGTAGGCCAGGTACGCGGGGTCGAGCAGGTCGTTGATCCCAACCACCTGGATCGTGTCCGGGTAGTTCTGGACGGCAGCACGGAACACCATCCGGCCGATCCGGCCGAATCCGTTGATGCCTACCTTGATAGTCATGTGTTTCCCTTCCATCGGGTGCGGGGCGTGTGCAAGCACCGGCCACACTACTAGCCGCCGATGGGCATCGCCTGCTGGCCGAATGGCCTCCGGACGACCGCCGGGTGAACGCGCGAAGGGCGCAGAGACGTGCTCAGGACGTGCTGGTCGTGGGGTAGTAGCGCTGGTAGTCGCTCCGCCGGTTGTAGCCCCCGCCGTAGGAGGCGAGGTCGGCGAAGAAGGCCAATGCCACGAAGAACCACTCGAAGCCGGACACGCCGCCGTCGGTCCACCAGGAGATCAGGACGTAGACGAGCGTGGTGTACGGCAGCAGGAACCACCCGATGAGGGGGATGACCCAGGAGCCATCGAAGGCCTTGGTGATCTCGTCGTTGAACAGGGCCATGAGGGCCAGTGCCAAGCGGGGGGCGAACGCGCCGAGCAGCAGGACGAAGCAACCACACATGAGGGACTCCTAGTCGCTGGGTATGCGCCACACCGTAGCCACTGGGAGCCTGCGTCGCGCGCAGGCGCGCAGACGGTAGCGTGGCCGCCGCCGATGACACCCGCGCCACGACGCATGCACGACCGGAGGAAGCACATGCCCGAGCTGAGGTTCCGCAGCGACGTCACCGTCGAACTCGTGAAGCACGCTGCCAGCGACGCCGACGTGATCTGGGCCGCCCGGGTGTCGACCAAGGGCGAGCAGTCGCTGGAGGATCTCGAGGCCGACCCCGCCAAGTCCTCGGGGCTCATCAACTACCTGATGCGCGACCGCCACGGTTCGCCGTTCGAGCACTCGTCGATGACGTTCTTCGTGCAGGCCCCG
Organism: Chthoniobacterales bacterium; assembly: GCA_049282095.1. Taxonomy (GTDB): domain Bacteria; phylum Verrucomicrobiota; class Verrucomicrobiia; order Chthoniobacterales; family UBA6821; genus UBA6821. The sequence goes on along the minus strand of JBAPTI010000045.1, from coordinate 607 downwards.
ATCTTCATGTGGCGTGAGCACTTCCGCCACCGGATCGCCTCGTACAACGAGGAGTCGGGCCGCTACAAGGTCCTCGAGCCCACGTTCTACGTCCCCGCCCCCGAGCGCAAGCTCGTCCAGGTGGGCAAGCCCGGCTCGTATGAGTTCGTCGACGGCACGGCCCAGCAGTACGAGATCGTCCGCGCCGAGACGGAGACCGCCTGCCGGGCCGCCTACGCCGCCTACGAGACGATGCTCGAGGCGGGGGTGGCCCGTGAGGTGGCCCGGATCGTCCTTCCCCTGACGATCTACTCCTCGGCGTACGTGACCATGAACGCCCGCGCGATGATGAACTTCCTGTCCCTGCGCAAGCACAGCGACGACGCGCGGTTCCCGAGCTTCCCGCAGCGGGAGATCGAGATGGTCGCCGAACGCTACGAGGAGGAGTGGGCACGGCTCATGCCACTGACGCACGCCGCCTTCGTGGCGAACGGCCGCGTCGCCCCGTAGCCCAGCCCGGTAGTCTCGTGCGCGTGACAGCGATCTCCACGCGGACTGTGAACGGACGCACCTACCGGCGCGAGCCGGTCAAGACCCACAAGGTCGGGATCGGCGAGGACCTGGGTGG
>JBAPTI010000044.1:0-1726 GCA_049282095.1 Chthoniobacterales bacterium | reverse complement strand
AACCGACTCGTTCGCCTCACGGATGCTGACTGGAGCCGCCTTGAGCCTTTGCTGCCAGGCGGTGGTGGCCGAGGTCGACCTGGTCGACCTCACCGAATCATGCTGGAAGCGATGCTCTGGATCCTGCGTACTGGTGCGCCGTGGAGGGACTTGCCGCCCGAGTACGGCTCGTGGAAGACGGTGTACACCCGGTTGTCGCGGTGGTCTCAAAAGGACGTACTCAAGCGCATCTTCGACAAGCTGGCAGAAGAGCACGACGGCGAGGGCTATATGATCGACGGCACTATCGTGCGTGCGCATCAGGATGCTACGGGTGCCCCAAAAAAAGCGGCGAACAAGCGATTGGCCGTTCTCGCGGCGGTCCATCGACGAAGCTCCACGCGGTAGTCGACGCGCTCGGCAACCCAACGCGGATGGTTCTGACGCCCGGCCAGACTCACGAGATGAGAGTGGCCGAAGAACTGCTCGGCGACATTCACAACGCCTACGTAATCGGTGACAGCGCTTACAGCGCAAAGGCGCTGGTCGACGCCCTCGTCGCTCGCGGCTGCACCGTTGTGATCCCCGCTAACCCGACTCACCCGCAACGCGACTACGACGCGCACCTCTACAAAGACCGGCATCTAATGGAAAACTTCTTTCAGCGCATCAAGCGGTTTAGGCGTATCGCCATGCGCTTCGAGAAGCTCGCTCGGAATTTTCTCGCCTTCCTTTTTCTTGCCTCGAGCCTGGTCTGGCTACTTTGAAGGCACTGCCGTACCGCTCGCGTGGTCGTCGACGTAGGCGTTGTCGTTGACCTGGTCGTTGACGGCGACGGCGACGGCGACGGCGACGAACGCAACAGCGCTTGGCGTCGGTCGACACACAAGCATGCTCAGTTTTCAGAAGCTGGATGTGTATCGGTGCGCCATCGAGTTCGTGGCTATCGCCGTTCAGGTGGCATCTCAAATCCCCAGAGGACACGCTGAACTTCGTGACCAGCTGCGTCGTGCTGCGCTCTCGGTTCCGTTGAACATCGCCGAGGCCGCTGGAAGAAGCTCCGAAGCCGACGCCGCTAGGCACTACGCGATCGCTCGCGGCTCCGCCATGGAATGCGCTGCGGTGCTCGATGTCCTCCGTGCCTTCGGGAGCCTTCAAGAAAGCCAGCATCGGCAGGCGATCGAACTCCTTGCCCGGGTCGTTGCGATGCTGACCAAGCTGTGCCGCTAACCCGTCGCCGTCGCCGTCGCCGTCGCCGTCGCCGTCGCCGTCGCCGTCAACGACCAGGTCAACGACAACGCCTACGTCAACGACCACGCGATCCGAACGACTCCTTTTGAAGACACTGCCTAGTACATCGCGCCCAAAGTTCGCTCCGGGTATGCGGATCGAGTCGCGTCCGCTGCGCGAACCTCGTGAAGGGGCGGCGGAACGGCGACGTTCCCCCGGTAACAAGCTGCGACGCAGCTCGGGCACGGGACCGGTCCGCTCCAGAAACGGCGGTAACGAATGGTTACGTTCGATTACTCGCGACCTGCCGGGCGAAACGCGAGCTCGACCCAGCAGTCGTGGGCGGCGCCCGGCTCGGTCCACAGTAGGCGCTCCCCGCTGTTGAGCGCGTTGCCGGGCGCAGTCCACGGCTCCAGACACACGTAGTCCTTGCCGGCGACGGTCCAGACCACCCACCAGCTGAGATCCTGCGAGGCGCTGAGCTGAATGCTCGCCCCATCGGCGAGCTGCAGAGTGC